>JAHEDM010000212.1 GCA_024641205.1 Actinomycetes bacterium | reverse complement strand
GAAGCGGCCGGCACGTATGCCGGGCCGGACGCGGTGATCACCCCGGGCGGAACCGTGCAACCGGGAGTCGTCGGATCGCAACCCGAAGCCTGAAGGCTGCAACCCGGCCGAGCCGGGCTCCGGTCAGGTCCCGTCAATTGGACTCAGATCGGAACGGCAACGACGGGAACGGGAGAATTGAGCAGCACATCCTGGCCTACGCTTCCCAAGAGAAGCTTGCCAACCCGGGACCGATGGCGAATACCAATCACCGCGTACTGGTAGGGCTCTTTCGCCAGGGTTTCCAGGATGTGGCCACTGGGTTCGCCTTCCGCAAACACGTGCACCTGGAAGCTGCATCCGGGAGGATTCAGGCCCGACACACGCTCTATTTGCTCCTGCAAATCCCAGGTGCGATTCCCGACGATCACGTCCAAAAAAGCGCTCTCCTTGGGCAAGTCCTGGCGGGATTCCGCAACGTCACTTTCCGTCACAACGTGCACCACATCCAACGCCACACCGAGCTGCACTGCCAGCTTCACCCCAACCTGGATGACCGCCGCGGAACCGGCGGACAGGTCTACTGCAAGAAGAATCGGTTGTGAGTTCGACAACGCCAAGAGCCTTTCACTATTAGTACCAGTCTACCGGAGCCGGGCAAGGTCAGGCCGCAGCCGGTCATCCGGAACCGGGTTGTTTGCCTCCCAGCACGGTGGCTACCGCCAAGAGCGCGAAGACGACGAGCAGGGCAACTTGAGCCGCTTGGTTCTGAGCCTCAGCGGCTGCGTAGAGAGCGAGCGGCACGGCGAGTAACCCGAGCAGGATCCCGCCCCGGATCCAGAGTGGCCGTTTCATGACAGGCTCACCCAGAGCAGGGTCACCACACCGATGACGGAGGTGATGATGACGCCATAGCGGACCCCTTGCCTCAGGACCGGGCCCTCTTCGCCGCCCAGTCCCACCGTTGAACATCCGACGACGATCTTGGCCGGAGCCAGCATGGAACCGAGGGCACCCCCGGTCGTCTGCGCCGCCAGGATCACCGGGGTCGAGATTCCGAGTAGTCCCGCAGTGTCGCGCTGAAGTGCCCCGAACAGAATGTTGGAGTTTGTGTTGCTGCCCGTCATGAAAGCCCCGAGCACCCCGATGAACGGCGCGACAATCGGGAAGAGCGGCCCTGCGATTGACTTCATCCCCTGCGCGAGAGCATAAGTCATACCGCTGTCGGTCATGGCCAGAGCCATGCCGACCATGGTTACGATCCCGATACTCGACGACACGGCACTTGAGGCGGTTCGGCGGGCCGCCCTCTTCAAGGAGCCGGGAGGAAGCATCCCGAGGAGGCGATAGATCACATACCCGGCCACGGCGGCATAGAGGAGCAACGACCCCGTGTCACCGAAGGGCGCCAGCGTCCGGTACGAGTCGGTCGCAGCGTTGACCCAGCCGAGCGAGGTGCCCGTTTCGGGGAACGCCAATTGGATGCGTACCCCGTTCAGGAAGTCATCGATTGGGGCGACAAAACTGACGGTGAGGACGATGACGATCAGGGCTGCGTAGGCCGAGAAGGCCCGCAGGAAAGCCCTGGCCCCCACCGCAGGAGAATCCTGCTCGTCCGTTGTTGCCGGTCTGCTGCGACCCCGGTACCTCCCCCAACCGGCAATAACGACCAGGCCGACGGCACCCGCCGCGAACGCCGCCAGCGAATACGCACCGGCCGAGGCCAGCGCCAGCTGGACGCCCGCCATCGACACTCCGGCCAGCACCAGCGGCACCGCGACGGAGGCGAGGGCACGCCTGCCGCCGAACACCCACACGGCGCCGGCTCCACACAGGATGCAGGCAACCCCGAGCAGCAAGGCAGCATCGACGGCCAGCGTCCTACCCCCCATCCCCGTCACGCCGGCCAACGCCAGATAGGACGCGGCGAGCGACCCGAAGGTGACCGACCATGAGTGACCGACCGAGGTGGCTACGACCGCCACCAACGGGGTAAACCCGTTGCCCACCATGAGCGGCGCGACCACAGCAACAGGAATCCCATAGCCGGCGATACCTTGCAGAAAGCTGGTGAAGACCCATGCCAGCAATAGAACCTGAAGCGGACGGTCCGGCGCCAGACGAGCCAGCCAGGCGCCGATCACCGGAATCTGACCGGTCTCGTCGACAAGATGAAAGAGAAACAAAGCGGCCCAGATGATGCTCAGCACCCAGATCGAGAGGAGTGCTCCCTTGGTTTGCGAGAACGCAACGAGTTCGAGGTCGGCCCCAAAAGGCCCGAAGGCCAACCCGATGGCGAGCAGGAGAGCAAGGGGGCCGGCCCGAGCGGCACCCCACCCCTTGACCACCATCAGCCAAATGAGCAAAGCGATCGGGAGGACCGCCAGAAGAGCATGCCCGGCATCGAACTCGACGAGGTTCACCGTTGACCCATTATCCAGCCACCACCAACGACCGTCCTTCGCAACGCCGGCCCACACGAACCGGCAACTGCGCAAGGCTAGCGCTGTTGGATGACGGCTTGGGACAAACGCCTGGGGACGAGGGGGTGTGACATAATGGCCGCCGCCGAAATCCCTGGTAGGAGCCCCATGGTCGACGACGCCTCGCCACCCAAGCCGGCCTTCCTGGAGAACCTCCTCTTCGGAACGACCATAGACCGAGTTCCGGCTCTGATTCCCGGGGTGGCGCTGGCGGCGGCCGTCGTGGTAGCGGCCGTCGGCCTTGCAAAGCTGATCAACACCGCCCTGGGCTTCGACGGGCTGGTCAGCTTCATCCTTCTCGCCATCGTGGTCGGCATGATCGTTCGCAATACGGTTGGGCTCAACGACGTATTCGCCCCGGGTGTGGCCTTCAGTCTCAAGAAACTCCTTCGGCTGGGCATCATCCTGCTCGGAATCCGGCTCAGCATCCTCGACGTACTCAAGATCGGCGGGTTCGGTATCCCGATCGTCCTCGGGGCGGTGCTGACCGGTCTCTTCGTCGCAACGGCCGCGACCCGCCGGTTGGGGTTATCCGACCGGCTGGGAACCCTCATCGCCATCGGCACCGGGATCTGCGGGGCAACTGCGATCGTGGCCACTGCTCCCGGTATCGGCGCCAAGGATGAAGAAATCGCCTATGCGGTGGCGAACATCACAATCTTCGGAATCGCCGCAATGCTCCTCTACCCGTTTCTGGGCAATCTGATCTTTGGCGGCGACGTCATCAAGACCGGACTCTTTCTGGGCACCTCCATCCACGAAACTGCCCAGGTGGCCGGTGCCGGACTCATCTACGACCAGACGTTCGGCATCACTACGTCTCCGAGTGGAGCCGACATCGCCGTGGTGGCCAAGCTGGTGCGCAATGCGCTCATGCTGCTGGCAATCCCCGGCATCACCTACCTGTACGCCCGTCGCCTCCGCAACGAAGGCGAGGAGGCCGGACGCCAGACCCGACTGGTCGAGTTGATCCCTGTTTTCATATTCGGATTTCTGGCCATGGCCGGCCTGCGCTCGCTGGGCGACGCCGGAATCGCCTCGGGTGGCCAAGCGCTCGGTATTTGGGGAGAGCAAGCGTGGATTGACCTCACCCACACAATTCGAAACTGGGCCGAATACGTCCTGGCCACGGCCATGGCAGGAGTCGGGCTCGGAACCTCGATCACCCAGCTGAAAGGCCTCGGAATCAAACCCTTCCTGGTTGGAATCGCCACTGCTCTGGCGGTCGGCGTGGTGAGCGTCGGTCTGGTGTTCGTGTTCGGACCGCTGATCTCGGTCTGATCCGTAGAATCACAGAGACTGCCACCGATGTCGGACGATGGGTTGGCGCCGGAGATCACCGCAGGAGGGAGATACTGATCGTCGAGCAAACGCCATCACATGACCCAACCGGGCAAGCCCCCGGTTGGCCGGGTATTCCGCCGCGTTGGACATCGAGTGCCAAGTAAGGGGTCGGCACTGCCGCCTCCAACGCCGGCCGGGTCTGGTTTACCTTGAGTCACGGGATTCTCAACGAGGTTTTCTCACCCCGGTTGGACGAGACCTGTATCCGGGATATGGGCATCCTCGTGTCGGACGGCCGGGGATTCTTCTCGGAGGAGAAACGTCATACCGACACCGTTCTCGAATACAGCGAACCGGGAATCCCTGCATACCACCTCACCAACACGTGCGCGGAGCGGAGGTATCGCATCGAGAAAACGGTTCTCAGTGATCCCCGTCGGGATGTGCTTCTTCAGCAGATCCGGTTTGTTCCCATGGTTGGGTCGGCCGATGACTACCAAATCTTCGCTCTCCTGGCCCCTCACCTTCGCAACCGGGGCTCAGGCAACAACGCTTGGGTTGGTCATCACAAAGGGGTCTCGGTGTTGTTCGCCGCGGTGGCGGGTCGGGCTCTGGCCTTGGCCTGCTCGACGGGGTGGCTCGACGCATCTGCGGGATTTGTCGGCGTTTCCGACGGCTGGCAGGACGTTTCCAGACACGGGTCGATGACCTGGAGATATCCGGCCGCCTCAGATGGGAACGTCGCCCTCATCGGACAGATCAGCCCACCGGGCGAAGGTGGTGAGTTCACGCTGGCGCTGGGTTTCGGTGACACGCCTGAAGAGGCGGGCCACCGGGCGGTCGGCAGCCTGGCCGATGGGTTCGCCTCGGCGCAGGCGTCGTATGTCGATGGCTGGCGAGCGTGGTGGGCGGAACGGACGCCGGCCGGTTCTTCGGCAAAGCTCTTCGACGACCCGCTCACCCGCACCAGTCTGATGGTCCTCAAGATTCACGAGGCGAAGAGCTTTCCGGGTGGGATCATCGCCAGCTTGTCCATTCCCTGGGGTTGTGCAAAAGGCGACGATGATCTTGGTGGTTACCACCTCGTCTGGCCGCGCGACCTCGTCGAGGCTGCCGGTGGTTTCCTGGCGGGCGGAGCGACCGAGGAAGCTCACCGGGTGCTCACCTACCTGCAAGCGACGCAGGAGGCCGACGGGCACTGGCCACAGAACATGTGGCTCGATGGGAGTTCCTACTGGACCGGCATTCAAATGGACGAGACCGCCCTTCCCGTCCTGCTGGTCGATCTCGCCGCCCGGAGCGGGGCCCTCACCGACGACGATGTGACACGTTTATGGCCGATGG
>JAHEDM010000211.1 GCA_024641205.1 Actinomycetes bacterium | reverse complement strand
CACGCCCGCCTGCAGCGTGAGGTCCTGGCAGGATCGCGGGTGCGGGCCTGGTCACCGCAGGGCCGCTTCTCGGCCGGAGCGGCGCGCCTTGACGGGCGCCGGTTGAACGATATCGAGGCGCTCGGCAAACACCTCTTGTACAGCTGGCAAGGGAACGAGACCCTCCATGTCCATCTTGGTTTGTTCGGCAAGTTCAAAACCTTTCACCATGAGCCACCTGCACCTACCGAATCGACCCGCCTGGCGATGGCAAACGGCCGGTCGGTTGTGTACCTGGCCGGGCCGGCGATTTGCGAACTGATCGATCCTGAAGAAGAGGATCGGTTGCGGGCCCGCCTCGGACCGGACCCGCTCGGGCACCGAAGAGGCTCTGAGCAGTTCACCGCCAATTTGGCCGGTCGCCGTATCCCCATCGGGGCAGCCCTGCTCGATCAACGGGTGGTGGCGGGAATCGGCAACGTCTATCGAGCCGAAATGCTCTTCAAGCAGGGTATCGACCCGAACCTCCCTGCCAACCGGCTCGATCGTGATCAAGCCGGTGAGCTGTGGTCAACTATCGTCACGGAACTCCGTCGAGGAGAGAAGGCCGGGAGGATCATCACGGTGACCCCAACCGATGTTGGCGTGCGGCGACTCTCTGACATACCTCGCGAGAACAGACTGTACGTTTACAAGCGGGACGGCCTTCCTTGTCGGAAGTGTGGCGAGATGATTCGACGTACCCAGATGGCCGGCCGTTGGATCTGGTGGTGTCCCACCTGCCAACTCGGATGACGTGGAGGCTCCGTGCTGAACATGCTGGTGGCAACAGGAATCCGCCTGGCGGAATCAGGCCGGGTGCCAGACTCGGCGATCAGGGCAGGCATGCGGCGGGCGATCGCCGGCCGCGCCGCATCGCTCGAACAGAGCGAACAGGCCGCCCGGTTGGCCATGATTGACTTCCTCGGTACCGGGCCCGTCACGGAACTGCCCGAGCTCGCCAACCAACAGCACTACGAGGTCCCGGCCGCGCTCTTCGAGATGATGCTTGGACCCCGCCTGAAGTACTCGAGTTGCCTATGGGAACAGGCGGCGACGACCCTGCCTGTTGCTGAAGAGGCCATGCTGCAACTCACTGCGGAACGGGCCGGGATCGAAGACGGACAACGGATTCTCGAGCTGGGATGTGGGTGGGGCTCACTTACCCTGTGGACCGCCGAACACTTTCCCAACAGCAGCATTGTCGCAGTAACCAATTCGACCAGCCAAGCCGCCTTCATCAACCGGCGTGCCGCGGCACAGGGCAGGACCAGCATTACTGTCGAGATCGCCGATATCGCCCGTTTCGGCACCGACCGCCAGTTTGATCGGGTGGTCTCCGTCGAGATGCTCGAGCACGTTCGCAATTACCGGGAGCTGTTCAGAAGGATCGCCGGGTGGCTGGTTCCGGACGGCCTGGCATTTGTACATGTCTTCGCTCACGCCACCGACCCGTACCTGTACGAGGATCGGGGCCCGGCCGACTGGATGACCCGCCAATTCTTTAGTGGCGGAGTGATGCCTTCCCACGGACTGTTCACCCATTTCGGGGACTACCTGCAGGTCGACGCGGCATGGCGCATCTCAGGAATGCACTATCACAAGACTTTGGAAGCCTGGCTGGAGCGCCTGGATCTCCATCGTCGGGCAGCCGAGGAGGTCATGCGCGAGGCCGGGGATCCGCATCCGTCCCGGGCCGTGCAACGGTGGAGGATGTTCTTGATGGCCTGTTCAGAGTTATTCAAGTACCAGTCGGGCGAGCTGTGGGGCGTATCGCACTATGTATTGCGTCCGACTTGACGGGCTGCGGTTCTTCGCCGACCGGGAAAGGGTCAGGCGGTCGCCGGATATGACCTGTTGGCCGCTCCCGCCACTATTCCCAGGCGGATAGCCTCGAGATTGGCCTGGAGCACCTTTTCGCCCAGGCGATCAAACGTCCGATGGATCTCGGAAATCAGCGCTTCTTCCGTCACGGGCAGCATATGAGCGACGGCTCCCACCATCACCATGTTGGCGGCCTTCACATTTCCGGCTTGCCTGGCGAGCGCCGTTGCGTCGACGAGGATGCTTGCTCGGGCCGTGCGGATCGACTGCAACAACGCGTCGAGGTCGGGGTAATTATCGATGTTGCTCACAGGTTCGATGTCGGTCGCGATGGTCCCGGTCGGGCTCAGGTACTCCAGGTAGCGCAGGCTCTCCATGGGTTCGAGCGAGAGGATGAGATCGGCGCGGCCGCGCGGGATGAGATCGCTGAAGACCGGCCCGTCCGCCATACGGAGATGGGCCGACACCGCGCCTCCCCGCTGAGCCATCCCGTGCACCTCGGACTGTTTGACCTGCCATCCCAATCGGGCGGTCGCCCCGGCGATCACCGCCGAAACGGAAAGCACCCCCTGACCGCCAACTCCCGCCAGGATGATGTCCATTTTCATGAACGCTCCTTGCGGATTCTCTTGACGGCCTCGATGCAGGCGCGCTCGGCGATGACTACCGAAACCCCCCGATGGGCGATCTCCTTCTTGATGGCAGCGACCAGGTCGGCCTCCCCTTTGTGGCTGGCCCGCAACACATGCAGATGGTCCGGGTCGACCCCCAGGCCTTGCACGATGACGGGCAAGCGATCCGAAGGAACCAGAGTGGGTTGCGTTCCGGTCATCGCCACGGTGTGGTTGTCGAGAATCAGAACGGTCAGGTCGGTGTCGTCGGCTACCGCGTCGAGCAGCGGAGTCATCCCGGAGTGAAGGAACGTTGAGTCGCCGATGACGGCGATCGCCGGCCGATACCCGGCGTCGACTGCGCCGCGGGCCATGCCGATCGAAGCGCCCATGCAGACACAGGACTGGATGGCCCGAAAGGGAGGCAGGGCGCCCAACGTGTAGCAGCCGATATCGGAGCACACCAGCGGACCTTCCAATTCGACCATCGCATCGATGAGAGCATGAAAACTATCGGCGTGGGGGCATCCTCGACAGAGTTGCGGAGGACGCCCGGCCAGGTCGGGGAGGTCGGCCGGGCGTCGGTCTTCCCCATCGATGGCTTGCCGCACGACGTCGGGGTCGAGTTCACCGGCGGCCGGGACCCGTCCGTTGAGTTTCCCGTCGATGGGGACCGGTTCGGGGAGCAGGCCGCGCAGGAGGCGCTCGACGTAGGGATATCCGTCCTCGAGCACGACGATCCGATCAACATGACCGGCCAGCTGCCGTACAGCTTCGATGGGGATGGGGTAGGTGCCGATGTGGAGATGGGACGGTTGGTAGTCCAGTTCCGCTTGATACTCGAGGAAGTAGTTACGAGCGATTCCGGTGGTAATCACGCCCAATTCGGACGAGGCGAGTTGCAGCACGGCGGCTTGCTCGCTGTAGGCCAGCAGAGCGGGTTGCCGGTCCAACAAGTCGGCGTAGCGGCGCCGGGCGTTGGCGGGCAGCAGGGTCCACTCTGAACCGTCCGGCAGGACGCCGAGGGGTGACTCGGCTTGCGGTTGAGCCGGGATGACTACCGAGCGGCTGTGGGCCAGACGGGTCACCAGGCGGATCAAAACGGGGATGTGGAACTGCTCCGAGAGATCGAATGCCCGGCGGGTCATCGCATAGGCTTCTTGCTGGTCGGATGGTTCCAGGCAGAGGATGCGGGCAAAATCGGCGTAATACCGGGAATCCTGTTCGTTCTGGGAAGAATGCATACCGGGGTCGTCGGCGACGGCTACCACCAGGCCACCGCCGATCGCTACGAGGGCCGAGTTGATGAAAGGATCGGCGGCTACGTTCAGCCCTACGTGCTTCATGGTGACCAGCGCCCGCCGCCCCACCATCGACACGCCGATTGCAGCCTCGTAGGCAGTCTTCTCATTGGCGCACCAGGCGACCTTGGGGCCGGGGCCCGACGTGCGGAGGAGATACTCGAGGATCTCCGTGGACGGTGTTCCGGGATAGCCGTAGGCGGCAGTGACTCCTGCATGGAGGGCCCCCAGGGCGACCGCCTCGTCGCCGAGGACCACCCGGGCGGCAGGCTTTTCGGTGGTCGTCATGTTGTCCTCACCCTACGCCCGACGGTGTCGCAGGTCTGGTTTGCCTGGGTTACCACCGCACTCAGATGGTGGCCGTCTCGCCCCAATTGAGGGTAATCACCTCGATGCCGGATTCGGCAAGGACATTCTTCGCCATGCTATAGATGAAGCTCCGCCCACCCTCACTGAGGTAGAAGTCGTGGATGGGAATCACGCTGTCCGGGGCCAACCGGCGGGCGAACTCCACCGAACTGGTGGTTGAACCCCAAGGAGTCAACAATGGCAAGGCCAGTACCGGCGCTGAGTTGGTCGGCTGATAACTATCGCCGGGGTGGGTGAGCACTCCGTCGATCGTGTATGCCCGGTTGGGGGGTTGTGCGCCGGTCGGGATCGTCTCGTGCAGAACATCCTCAGAGCTGACGCCGGCCGGGTCGGTAGTCGTCACCTCGATCCCGTGGCCGTCCAGCAAGGTGGCAACGGCTTTATTCGAGTACACGGTGACGTCCGCTCGTCGATCGACCAGCCATCGGACGAAATCGGGTTTCACATGGTCCCCGTGTTCATGAGTGATGAATACCCGGGAGACGTCGCCAATCGAGTTGAGGTCTATCTCCTTGGAATCGAACGTGTGGAAACCAGGATCAAAGAGGCTGGCAGCCGTGTCGGTGGTTACCACGAGGCAGGAGTCGGTGAGGCGCCGTATGGTCGTCATGCCTCGACCCTAGCCAACCTTCAGTCCACCATCACGAACGTGCCGACCGTGCGGTCCTTGACGACCCCCGGGAACGCCAATACTCGATTGTGCATGGCGACGTACACCCCCGGGTCGAGCAACCGAACCGCCAGGAGGGCTTCCGTCAAGTTCTGCAGCGCGTCGGTGTCGCGCAACTCGAACGGCCGCATCGCTCCTGTGAAGATGATTGCCGTCGCAGGCGTCGCCATCGCACAGGTCGCTTCGCCGCTTGCGGCCAGCCGGTCGGTACCGTGCACGATCAAAACGCCATCGCACTTGTTGGCGGCCTGATGCGCCGAGCGGGCGATGAGATCATGGTCCTCGGCGGTCATCTCCAGGCT
>JAHEDM010000210.1 GCA_024641205.1 Actinomycetes bacterium | reverse complement strand
AGGCGCCTACGGCAACGTCGGCGCCGTGATCTACCTTGTGCTCTTCTCGATGGTCGACTCCAAGACCTTTTTCTTCATACTGGCCGGTGGAGCAACGCTTAGTTTCATCGTGACGTTCTTGTTGCTCGAGGAACCGAAAGGCTCCTTCGAAGAGGAATTTGTCCACGATGAGGAAGGACGCCTGGAGGCCTAGAGGTGAATCAGCGCGGCGGGCACCAAGCCTCGTCAACTCGGGAGAGGAACAGGGATGGCTGATATCTACGAGTGGGACGTCGAGAACGACGAGTTCTGGGAGAAGACCGGAAAGAAGATCGCCAAACGCAACCTCTGGATCTCCATCCCCAGCCTGCTGTGCGGCTTCGCCGTTTGGCTCTATTGGAGCGTCATTACGGTCCAGATGCTCAACCTGGGGTTCCCGTTCACGAATGCTCAGCTCTTCACCTTATCAGCGATTGCGGGCCTCACCGGCGCCAGTTTCCGCATCCCCAGTAGCTTCTTCATCCGGATTGCCGGTGGACGGAACACGATTGTCTTCACCACCGCTTTGCTGATGATCCCGGCCGCCGGAACGGGCTTTGCCCTGCTGTCTCCGGATACCCCTTTGTGGATATTCCAGCTCCTGGCCTTCCTGTCCGGGTTTGGCGGAGGGAATTTCGCGTCCTCCATGTCCAACATCAGCTTCTTCTACCCGAAGCGTATGCAGGGCCTGTCGTTGGGACTGAACGCCGGTCTGGGCAATGCAGGGGTTACCACAATGCAGGTGTTGATTCCGGTGGTCATGACCTTCGGTCTCTTCGGCGGTGGCTCGCTGACTCTCGAAACGAGTTCAGGAACCCTGATCGGCGAGATTGCAGCAGGGTCTGAAACCTGGATCCAGAATGCCGGGTTTGTGTGGCTGCTCATCCTGGTTCCCCTCGCTTTCCTGGGCTGGTTCAAGATGGACAACATCCGGGCCGCCCACGTGTCCCCCAATATTGGTTCGCCGCTCAATTCGTTCCTCAAGATCAGCGGGATGCTGGGATTGGCCTCTATCCCGGCCGCGATCGGTCTCTTCGTGATCCTCCCCTCCCCAACCGGTCTGGGCTGGACCTGGGCGAAGTACCCGATCATCGGCCTGGTGATCTGGGGAACTGTGTTGCTCCTCAAGCAGTTGCGGGGTGAGCTCAAGCCAAATCTGGAGCGCCAGTTCAAGATCTTCAAGAACAAGCACACCTGGATCATGAGCGTCATCTACACGATGACGTTCGGCAGCTTCATCGGCTACTCCGCCGGTTTTGCCCTGGCCATCAAGGTCATCTTCGGGTTCCAGCACGTCCTGGTCGACGGAGTGATGACCCACGACCTCGTGAACCCGGACGGCCCTTCCGCCTTGACCTTCGCCTGGATGGGTCCGTTCATCGGTGCATTCATTCGCCCGGTCGGTGGTTGGATCGCCGACAAAGTCGGCGGAGCCAAGGTGACCCAATGGGTGTCGGTAACAATGATCGTTAGTGCCCTCGGAGTTGCCTACTTCATGAAGCAGGCCTACCAGTCGGCGACCCCGGAGGACTTCTTCCTGCCTTTCTTCCTTCTGTTTCTTGTGCTGTTCGGGGCCACGGGAGTCGGCAACGGATCCACCTTCCGCACCATCGCCGTCGTATTCGACCAGGAACAGGCCGGACCCGTCTTGGGATGGACGTCGGCCGTGGCCGCCTACGGAGCCTTCGTGGTCCCCCAGGAGTTCGGCGAGCAGATCACCAAGACCACCCCGGAAATCGCCTTGTATGCCTTTGCCATTTTCTATGCGATCTGCCTCTTCCTGAACTGGTGGTACTACCTCGGCCCCAAAGCCGAGTTCAAGAACCCTTAGTGTTCAGGCGCGCCGAAGGCGGCCAAGCGGAGAGGGCGGGAGTAAAGCGTGCGCTCCCCCATGGCATCGTGGGGGAGCCGTCCGCGCGAAGCGAGGGCTGCATGGCTCCCTCCGACTCGGCTCTTCGAGCCGAGTCGCCTTGCCCGGCTGAGGTGCCGGGAGAGCCCACTGAGGCGGCTACCGCGCCGACAGCACCTCGCCGATCCAGCCCAGAGCAGCCACCGCCGTGGGGAACCCACACGTCGAAATGGCGGACAGGCCCACCTGGTTGACCTGTTCTGCACTTGCCCCTGCATCGAGGGCCTTGCGGACGTTGGACTTCACGGCTCCTTCGGCCATCGCTCCCACGGCGACGCCCAGTTTGACCAGACGTTCGGTGCGTTCGTCGAGGGATCCGGCTGCATCGACGGCAGCCCCGAGGCCATCCAGGGCGACAGCCACGTCCGGGTAGGCGTCGCGGAAACTCTTGTAGGGCTTGGGTAGGTACTCGGTCATGAGGCTCCTCCGGTCTGTGACTCGCGAGGCTACCGCAGGGGCCGAGCGATCGACTCTCCGCTAGCTTCCCCACTCACATGTCTTGGCCGACGGCACCATGAAGAAAGGCTTCTCGCTTCTCGCTGCCCATTTGGGAGATCGCCTCGGGGCTGTAGCCACGGTGCTCTCCAATCGGAACTTGCGCCGTCTCGAGTTCGCTTGGGCCGCCTTCAATGTTGCCGAGTATGCCTTCGTGGTCGCCCTCGGTGTCTTTGCCTTCGACCGGGGCGGACCGACCGCCGTAGGGCTGATGGCCCTGATCCGGACGCTCCCGGCCATCGCCGCCGGACCGCTGCTCGCTGTGCTCACCGACCGGTTGCCGCGCCAGCATATGGTGACGGTGAGTCTCATCGGGCGGGCGGCCGCCAGTGTCGGACTGTTCTTCAGCGTCGAAGGCAGCTCTCCGATCGGATTGGTCTATCTGCTGGCCGCCGTTGACGCCGCCATCGCCACGTCGTTCTGGCCCGCGCATACAGCTCTGCTACCAGAGCTGAGCCGATCTCGTGACGAGCTGGCAGCCTCCAACGCGGTGGCGTCGGTGGTCGAGAACTCCGGCCTGTTGCTTGGTCCACTTGCCGCCGGTCTGGTGTTCGTCGCGTTTGACGCGGCCGCCGTCTTCGCGGCCGGAAGCGGGTTATTCGTATTGGGGGCCGTGCTGGCTGCCACGATCGTCACGGACCGTCAACCGGTACACCCCCCGACGCACCGGGTCAGATCAGAGTTGCTCGATGGCCTGCATGTGTTGCGAGAGAATCGCGGACCGACCGTGGTCATCGGGCTGTGGACCTTCGAATCGCTCCTCCTGGGAGCCATTGATGTGTTCACGGTGGTAGTCGCCATCGACGTGTTGGGGATCGGGGATTCGGGAGTCGGGTTCCTCGGTGCCGTCAACGGTGCAGGCGGGGTGATCGGGGCCATCGCCATGACGACGTTCTCGCGGGGGAATCCTTTCGGTCGGTACCTGGGATGGGGACTGCTCCTGATGGGTGGGGGCTTGTTGCTGGCCGGTCTGGTACCCGCCCTGGTCACCGTCATGATCGGTTTTCTCCTGATCGGCATGGCAGGAGGCCAGATCGACATTGCCGCCCAGACCCTCCTGCAGCGAACGGTCGGCGAGGACCACCTGGGCCGGGTACTCGGCATCTTCGAAGGCATGTACTGGGGTTCATTGGGAATTGGGGCTTTGCTGGCCGGATGGCTCGTGGCGACGACCAGCATCGGAACGGCAATCATCGGCAGCGGAGTCGCTCTGTCGGTGGTGGCCATCCTGGCCAGACGAGTATTGCGGTCGCTCGACACGGCGATTGAAGTGCCGGGCGAACGAATCGACCTGTTGTCGCGCAACGAGATCTTTGGTCTGCTCCCGATCCCCACCCTGGAACATCTGGCTCGGACCGCAACCACCATGGTGGTTGAGTCGGACACGGTGATCATCGAACAAGGCCAGGACGGTGACCAGATATATGTCATCGAAGCAGGCCGGGTGTCGGTCGAGGTCGACGGAATATCGGTCGGCACCCTGCAAACCGGAGATGTGTTCGGCGAGATCGCACCGCTGCGCCATCTTCCCCGGACCGCCACGGTGCGGTCCACTGCCGAGACCACCTTGCTGGTGCTCGACGGAAACCAGTTTGTCGCGGCGGTTGCGTCCCACACGTCCTCGGCCGACGCCGCCAACGCCATGGTGACCGGCCGTCTGGCCGGGATTGGACGAATTCGCCGCGGCCGAGGACACTGAATCTGCTTCGTCATGCCGGCCCTTCAGCCCATCTAATGTCCGGGCCGGAAAGGAACCTGCATGACCGAACCCGACTATGTCCTCCACAACCGCGAGTCCTGGGATGGCTGGGCCGAGGAATATTTCGAATCGGGGCGAAGGGACTGGGCGGCCGAGGAGCCCGTCTGGGGAATATGGCGAGTTCCCGAGTCGCAACTCGGAGTGCTTCCCAACGTGGCCGGCCGGGACGTGATCGAACTGGGATGCGGGACGGCCTACGTGTCTTCGTGGCTGGCCAGCCGCGGCGCCCGGGTGACCGGCATCGACAACTCTCCCGCCCAGCTGGCCTCGGCCCGGCAGTTCCAGGAGGAATTCGGCCTCGAGTTCCCGCTGCTGCACGCCATCGCTGAGGAACTCCCGTTTCCGGACAACAGCTTCGACGTGGCCATCTCGGAGTACGGGGCCTCTATCTGGGCCGACCCCTACCGGTGGATCCCCGAGGCGGCCCGGGTTTTGCGGCCCGGCGGCGAACTGATCTTCATGGTCAACGGAGTCATCTTGATGCTGTGCGTACCCGACGAGGACGACGTGCCGGCAGAGCCTGTCATGCTGCGCGACTACTTCGGAATGCACCGGTTCGAATGGCCCGACGATCAATCGGTCGAGTTCCACCTCGGCTACGGGGACATGATCCGTTTGCTGCGCAACAACGGGTTCGTGGTGGAAGACCTGATCGAGGTACGACCCCCGGAGGACTCCGCCACTACCTACCCCTTCGTCACCCTCGAGTGGTCCCGCCGCTGGCCCTGCGAGGAAGTCTGGAAAGCCAGGAAGCAGTAATCCCCGAAAACCTCCATCCGATTCCTCGTCGCGCTCCGTAGTACATGTGTCGTTGGGAACACAAGAAGGAGGTCAACTCATGCGACGAATTCTGACACTGGCCCTAGCTGCCCTGCTGGCTATTGCCCTGCTGGCCGCCCCTGTATCAGCCAAAGGTG
>JAHEDM010000209.1 GCA_024641205.1 Actinomycetes bacterium | reverse complement strand
TCGATTTCGTCGCCGCTTCGTTCGTGCAGGCGGCTGCCGAAATACAGGAAGTAGCCGAACTGGCAGGAGGGTCGACGCCTATTATCGCCAAGATCGAACTGGCCGCTGCCTACGAGAACCTCGACGCCATCCTGGAGGTTGCTCAGGGTGCCATGGTGGCCCGCGGAGATCTCGGCGTGCAGCTTCCCCTCGAGACGATCCCGGCCGTGCAGCGCGACATCCTCGCCAGGACCAATCGGGCGGGGATTGTTTCGATCACCGCCACGGAGATGCTCGAATCGATGATCAACGCAGTCCGTCCGACCAGGGCAGAAGTCACCGACGTGACCAATGCGGTCCTCAACGGCACCGACGCCGTGATGCTGAGCGGCGAAACCGCAATTGGGAAGTATCCGGTCCGCACGGTTGAAGTGATGAACACGATCTGCCGGGAGGCGGAGAAGTCGCCCGCTTCGAAAGAAGAGGCCAGCGCCGCTTTCATGGCGAGGCATCTGACCTTCGCGTCGGCCACCGCCAAAGCTGCCGTGGAAGCAGCCACCGATCTTGATCTACAGACGATCGTCGCCTTCACGGAATCTGGCAACACCGCGTTGTTGCTGTCCAAATACCGTCCGAGCGCCCAAATCATGGCCTTCACGCCCGAGCAATCAACGTTGCGCCGGATGGCTCTCTATTGGGGGGTAATCCCCAACAATTTCGTTCGCCTCGACCACACGGACGTCATGATTTCTGCCGCCGAAGCAGCTCTCATTCGGATGGACACCTGTGGCGTCGGTGAAGGGGTGGTGATGGTGGCCGGGATTCCACCCAACCAGCAGTCTTCTACGAACCTCATGAAACTGCACACCATAGGGGAGGCCGGGCTCGAGGCTCTCGACGGGGGCCTAATGCAAGCTGCACCACACTAAAGTCTCCGGCACACGACACCGGGAGCGTTCACACGATGGGTCAGACGATCGAAGTCAAGAGCGTCGTACTGGGCGATGTAGCCCTTTTCGACACCGACCGGACTATGACCGGTCAGGATGGTCATGGGTTTGATTCGATCGCGGCCGCTCAGGCTGAGGCGACGACGGCTGCCCGTTTAGCCACCGCGCTGTTTGCCGGTGAGAGTGCCGTCAACCACGTGTTTGTGCTGTCGAATCAAGTCACCGTCCGGCGAACGGGCGAGTGGAGCGAAGAGAGCGTCGGTAAGACCGCTGATGTCATTCGCGATTTCTTCATCTTTTATGAAGAGAACCGGGATGCGCCGATGCAGGAGATTGAGGGCTAACCGCCGGCTGTGGTAGTAGTGGTCGCCGCGGATGTCGACGTCGTCGTGCTCCCGGTGGTTGTGGTGGTTTCCTCCACCGGGCACTCGGCTACGTAAGCGGGGTGGTTGGCGGGGAGCATGCACGGATGAACCTGGACCTCGCGGGGCTGGGCCCGATACCGCACCGGCCATGATTCCTCATCCACGGTGCCATCCGCATTGGTGATGGTGCGAGTCACGGATACCGTCCATCCTTGCCGGCCCTTCTCTGTGACCTTCTCGTCTTCGGGTTTGAGAGCCGCGTTGGCCGTGTACTCGACCGACGGTTCGGTGTAGGAGTAGCGATCCGACACCTGTGCCTCCACAATGTATCCAGTGCCGTCACCCTCCGATGACACCGTGATGCGGGTGATTCCTCCGCTTTGCTCGCCGATCACGCTGCGGTCGCCGTTGTTCCCGTAGAAACTGACCGTGATCGACGTGTCCGTGTGCGACGTACGGATCAGAATGCCCGAATCACGATTGTTGCGAAACTCGAGGTTGGGAGCGGGCCATGAGATTGTTGCTTCAATGCCTTCTGGGTACCGCGAGAAGTAGTAGCTGTGAGCTTTGTGCGTGATGTCCTCGTAGCCTCCCCAGAAGACAGCGTTGTAGAACGTGGTCGCGAATTGGGAAACGCCCCCGCCGATGGTATCCACGATCTTGCCGCGGATGATGGTCCCGGCCGGCTTGAACCCTCGTTCCTCGGTCCGTTGTCCAACCAGGTCGTTGAGCGAGACCGAATCTCCAGGTTTCACGAGAGTCCCGTCCACGATGTCTGCGAACAACTGAATGTTGTCGACCCGGCTTTCGCAGCAACTGTGATACGTCGTGAATCTCGATACCAGGTGCTTGATCTCGAGAGCTTCGGCCTCCTCGGTTGTGAATTCTGGATCCGCCCCGTCCTGAAAGGGAAGGTCCCCTTGTCGTGACGAACCCAGGGCGGCCCCTTCGAGAACGGCGGTCGTCAGCACCGGGTCGATCAGCGTGCCGGGTTGGCCCGGCACCACGGACACAGTGCCGTCATCATTTATTTTGAACGACGCTTCTACCGGGGGTAGCTCCACTTCGGAGCGAAGGGGAGCGATGATTGCCTCCACCTCGTCGGGATCAAAGCCGACCTCCAGCGTTGGGTCTGAGTTGGTGATCACGATGCTGACGAGCGCCCCGGCGAGATCCTCGATCGTGAATGTGATCGCGATGGGAGGATCGCGACGGGACAGCACCACCGGGCCCGAGAGCATCTTCTCGGCCGTCCGCAAAGCCTGGTCGACGTCGTCGTCGGTGAGGGCCGGTGTAGCGGAGGTGATCTCGAGGGTGGCCGTCTCACGATCTGTGGTGGCCAGGGACTGCAGGACGGTCGCCGCAGCCGAGTCGACGTCCACCCGGCGTCCGGCCCGGGGATACTCGGCGACCGGCGTGATCCCATCGACCGTGATGGCGCCGTCGAAGGGGGGGTCTGCAATATGTTCCTTCGACCACTCCGCCGCTACAGATGCAAATGCTTCCGAGTCCAGGCCGACCGGAAGGTTCAGGACTTCGTCCGTGGCTAGGTGGTTCCACCACCAGCCGAATTGCTGAAAGATCGACCCGGACCGGCCTACGTTCATCGCTGCTGCGGCTCCGGTTTGCTCGTCGACGAAGAAACCGACCGTTTCCGGATCAAGGGTGAGGGTGGCGTCGTTGAGTTGGAATAGGGCCGGAGTTGTTACCAATTCGTCTTCATGAGCTTGCAGAGCCGCCTGCGCTTCTTCCAGTTTCATGCCCGACAGGTCGCTTTCACCGACGGAAACATTGCGAAGTACCTCGTCGGCGTGCAACGCCCGGTCGATCCCGAACGCGCCGAAGACAAGCAGAAGTAAAGCCGCGACTGCAGCGAGCGCGAAAACAGATAAACGAAGATTGCGTGACATGATGATCTACAGCCCCAGCAGGGGGCCAGTGTAGCGGTTACCGGCTAAAGCGGTAACCGGCGATACCCTTCTCGGGTGTTTGATTTTCCACCTATCGCGCCTGGCGAACCGGTCCGCATCTCCGCCTCGACCTTCGTTGCTTTCCGGCAATGCCCGGACAGCGCTCTCGCGCGGTTGCAGGGCGAGTGGGGCCCGGAGAGCAGGGCGGCGTTTTCGGGGGGTCTGGCCCATCGTCTCTTCGCCCGTCATCTCAGCGGAGAGCCAATCGAAGGCCAGGATTTCGGCCGGGTATGCCGAAGTGAAATCGGCGGATCAAACCTCAACTACAAGCTGGGGGCACTCGGACTCAAACCGAGTGAACTCGGCAGAGTGATCGATGAGGTTGGAGCCATCTACGAACGATTCAAGAAGATCCCCGCCGACGGCTTCGTCGGCGCCGAAGTGGCCCTCATGGTGGAACCGGCCGAAAGCGTGACCCTGGTTGGGTCGGTCGACGCCGTCTTCATGGGTGACGAGGGGGTCCGGTTGGTCGATTGGAAGACGGGGGAACTGGGGGAGGTCGTTGATCAGCTCCACTTCTACGCATTGTTGTGGACTATCGAGAAGGATGAATTGCCCCAGATGGTCGAGGCGGTCTCGGTGAGGACCGGTGAACGAGTGACCGAAGTCCCCGACTCGGCCACTGTTGCGACTACCGCCGGGCAAGTGGCCGACATGGTCGGTCGGCTCCGTTCTGCCTGGGAGGAGGACCGCGGCATCGAACGGCGGGGTGGTCCCTGGTGCAAGTTCTGTGGAATCCTCGATTCGTGTGCAGAAGGTAGGGCTGCCACCCGGTTGGGCGTGTGAGAGCAGTCTGTCGGCCCGGCGGCCGATCTTCCAGCCGCCAGACCGCTTCGCTCCCAGCTTCCAGCCAGAAAGGCTGTTAGCTGTGGTTGCTGGTTGCTGGTTGCTGGTTGCTGGTTGCTGGTTGCTGTTCTCTCAGTCGTTTTCGTGTTCGTCGAACTTGGGGTCGAGGACGCCGTCGTGGCAGCGGACTTCCAGTTTGGACTCATGGTCATCCCCAGAAGCCTCGAACTTGACCTCGACTTTCTCCGGTCCGGCCGACTCGATTTCCACCTGATAACCCGGATTGGGCGCATAGGTGGTGAGTGACACGTCGTTGGAGGCACACCGTACGGTTGCCCAGCCCCCGGTTAGGTAGAACGTCTGTTCCTGATTTGGCGTGGTCGTTGTCGACGTTGTCGATGCTGTCGTCGGAGTCGAGGTGGTTGCCACTTCGGCTTGGGTCGTTGAGGTGGTAGCAGGCAGGGTCGTCGTCGTCGGCTCGGCGGGGGTGGTGGTTGTTGCCAATGCGGGAGGGGGAGTGGTCGTGGGAGGTCCCGTGGTCGATGTGGTTGTCTCCAGCACGAGCGTCGTGGCCACTTTCGAGGGGCGATCGGTAACCTGATCACGTACCAGCGCCACGGCCTGCGATGCCAGCAGCGTTGCCATCACCGTTGCGGCTACCCACGCGACCAGCAGACCTATCCTTCGTCTCGTCATACACCCAGTATGGACTACGGGGAGCTGCAACCGGTCTAAGCGAAAGTTAAGCCTTTGCTAAACCCATTGATTCTGCGGGTAGATGAGGCTGCCCAACGGTATCGTGTTGCTATGGCCGCCGTATTGATCATTGAGGACGAACAGAGGATTCGCGAAACTCTTGCGCGCCGTTTGGCCGACCTCGGCTACGACGTTGCCTCCGCGGCCACCGGCCTGACCGGCCTCGAATCCGTCATCGCCCAAGCCCCCGACGCAGTCGTTCTTGATCTTGGTTTGCCCGATGTCGATGGTCGAGAAGTGCTCAAAATGATCAGAGCGGTTAGTGCCGTTCCGGTGATCGTGGCCACCGCTCGG
>JAHEDM010000208.1:4264-5104 GCA_024641205.1 Actinomycetes bacterium | reverse complement strand
CCGAATCGGGGCGTGGAGAAGTTCTTCGGGGAGATGCCTACTTGGGAGACCCATACCGAACCGACCAACGTCGATATGGTCGTCGTGCCGGCAATCGACGGCAACTTCGATCCGAGTCTGGTGGAGATGATCTCATTCGAAGCGCAATTCCAGACCTTTCACTCTCTACAGAACTACTTCCTCCTGAACGAGTTGATGGCGAGCGGTTTTCCGATGCCGGTCGTCGACACCGAGGGCCTGCGCAAGACCCGGGCCGAGTTTGTCGAGCGGTTCGCGACACGGCCCTACTACTTCGTCAGGGCAGCGACTCCGCAGGTGTTGATGGATGAGGTGGAGAAGGTCCTCTGACCAGAGGGGCCGCCTGGTCGCCGGCGACCCAGAGGGATTGAGATGAAGACATTCGAGTACGCCCGTCCGGAGAGGCTAGATGAAGCCGTTGCACTGCTTGCACAACACGGGGCCGACGCCGAGTTGCTGGCGGGCGGTACGGACCTCGTAATCGAGATGCGCAATGCCTGGAAGGAACCCAAGGTGGTTATCGACCTGAAGCGGGTTGCGGAGCTTCAACCGGCGATAGAAGAGCGCGACGCGGCCGTCTCCATCAGCGCTTCCACGGTGATGGCCGACATCGCCGAGGATGCACGGATCCAGAAGTACTTCCCCGCACTGGTCGAAGCGGCCGTTGTCGTCGGTTCTGTGCAGATACGCGCGAGAGCGACGCTGGCGGGCAACATCTGCAACGGATCTCCTGCAGCCGATACGGCTCCGCCCCTGCTCATCTACCGGGCGGTGATGGCAATCGCCGGTCCCAGCGGCCGGCGCAAGATGCCGATCGATGAC
>JAHEDM010000208.1:0-4254 GCA_024641205.1 Actinomycetes bacterium | reverse complement strand
GACTTCATCGTCGGCCCCGGTGAGGTGGCGCTCGAACGCGGCGAACTCGTCACCGCCATCGAACTCCCAATCCCGGGGCAACCGATCGGAGCGGCGTACACCCGGCTCACGCGTCGGCGCGGCACCGACCTTGCCTCGATCACGCTCTGCTGCGGAGTAGAAGAGGGCGGCTTCACTCGCATCGCCTACGGTAGTGTCGGCCCGCGTGCCATCCTCGTGGAAGACGCGAGCGGGGTTCTCGCAGATCCCAAACTACCGGATGAGGCGAAAGCCCCGGTTCTGGATGAGATGTTCGCCGATGCCAGCCCTTCACTACGCTCGATGAGGGCTAGCCCGGACTATCGCCGGGCGATGCTACGCGTACTGGGAGCGCGGGCACTTCGGCGCGCGATTGAACGGTTGGAGAGAGAGTCATCATGAGCGGCTCACTTGTCATTGAAGTCAACGTCAACGGCCTGCTGCGATCGCTCGAGGTTGCCGTGAACCACACGCTGCTCGACGTGCTGCGAGATCAACTCGGTCTGACCGGCACCAAGGAGTGCTGTGTCGTCGGTGAATGCGGTGCGTGCAGCGTGATCGTCAACGGCAGGCCGATGAACTCGTGTCTCATGTTGGCCGTGGAGGTCGATGGCGGGGAGGTTACGACCGTCGAAGGGCTTGCTTCCCCCGATGGCAGCCTCAGCCGGCTTCAGCAATCCTTCCTGGACGAAGGCGCCGCACAATGCGGATTCTGCATTCCCGGCCAACTGATCGCTGCCCAGGCCTTGCTGAACCGGAACCCGCACCCGACCGTTGATGACGTTCACGAAGCACTGGCAGGCAACCTCTGTCGCTGCGCCGGATACCACCAGATCACTGCAGCAATTCTGGCGGCCGCGGAGGAGATGACCCCATGACTCAGGACGCGGTCGGCGCCGCTGCGCCTCGTCTCGGCGGATACGGACGAGTGACAGGACGCCAGGAATACCTGGCCGATATCCGTGTGACGGACATGCTGCACGTGAAGCTCGTGACCCTCGACTGTGCGCGCGGCCGTATCATCTCGATCGATCGCAGTGCCGCAGCTGAGGTACCGGGGGTACGTCTCATCATGACGGCGGAGGACCTTCCACAGCCTGTTCCCCGATTCGGGCCGCAGTTCCAGGATCGCCCGGTCCTCGCCACGGGTGAGACGAAGTATCACGGCGACCCTGTGGCGGCGGTGGCCGCCGACACTAAGGATGCCGCAGAGGCCGCAGCCAAGCTTGTTCGGGTGGAATACGAGTCCCTCGAGGCCGTCTTCAGCATCGCGGACGCGCTCGACCCTGCTGCGCCGCTGGTGCAAGATCCGTCGATTCGTCCCGATGATCCTCTAGCCCACACAAACGTCCTCCGGGAGCATCGCTTTGGATGGGGTGATGTCGACGCGGCGCGAGCTGAGCTCATCGTGGAGAATACCTACGAGTTTCCGATGGTCACTCAGTTCGCCATTGAGCCCCACGGGTTCATGGCAGCGCCCGACGGCGACGGAATGATCGTCTGGAGCACCATTCAGCATCCGTACCTCCTGCAGAAGACGATTGCCAACCTCCTGGACCTCCCTCTTGCCAAGGTTCGGGTGCTCGCTCCGGATCCGGGCGGCGGATTCGGCGGCAAGCAGAATCCCAAGTACGAGCCGCTGGTGGCTTTTATGGCGCTCAAGGCGGGCCGGCCTGTGCGGCTCGTATTGAGCCTCGACGAGACGTTCCAAGCCGTTCGACGGGCATCTGCAGAGATTCGGGTTCGCACAGGGTTCAACACCGATGGAACCATCGTTTTCGAGGACATCGCGAGCGACTTCTTGCTTGGTGCATACGTCGATATAGCCGATCGCGTCGTGGTGAAATCCAGTTACCTCGCGGCGGGCCCATACCGGGTGCCTTCCGTTCGAATCGTTGCCCGCGGAATTCTCTCTCACACCATTCCCTCCACGGCCTTTCGCGGATTCGGAACACCTCAGGTCACCTGGGGTCGAGAATCGAATCTCGATGAGGGTGCGCGTCGGCTGGGCATCGATCGATTTGAACTCAGGCTGCGAAACCTCGCCGAAAAAGGTGAGGAGTTCCTCCCCGGTGAGACCCCCGCCGACGGAGATTGGGAGCAGACCGCCCGACGGGCTGCGGACTTGATCAGGTGGAACACGCCGGTTCCCACCGGCCGCGGGCGAGGGATAGCACTGGGCATCAAATCTGGGCCTACGACCGGTCTCTCCTACTCGACTGTGCGGTTGCTGGCCGATGGGAGTGTGCTGGTCTACTCAGGCACCTCGGACATGGGGCAAGGAGCGCGGACCATCTTCGCCCAAATCGCTTCGCGAGAGCTCGGCGTGCCGCTCAGCCGGATATCAGTGGTGATGGGCGACTCTGCAGTTGTTCCGTACGATCAGCAGACTTCCGCGAGCCGGTCTTCCGTGCTGATGGGGACGGCCGTGTTGCGCGCTTGTCAAGACGTTCAGGCGAAGCTGGCGGCAATAGCTGCCCGCCTTTACTCAGTCGCGGAATCCGAGATCTCGGTTGAGAGAGGGTTTGTTCATCTGCCCGATCGCGACGTAACGATCGTCGAGACTCTACAAGCGGGCTTGGGTCCGCTCGGCGGAGAGTTGGTGGGCAACGGGGAGATGCGCAAAGACAAAGAGCCGGGGCATGCGCTCGGAGGCAGTGCCGCCTTCTTCGAGTTTCACGCAACGGCGGTCGAGCTCGAGGTCGACCCGGGAACTGGGGAGATAACCATCATCCGATACGTGACCGTCGGGGACGTTGGAACCGCCCTCAACCCCCTCCAGGTGGCCGGACAGGACGAGGGGGCGGCCATCATGGGGCTCGGGCATACGTTGATGGAACACTACATCTTCGATGATGAGGGCCGGATTCGGAATCTCGGAGCTATCGATTACCGGATTCCCACCAGCATGGACCTCCCGCTTGAAATGCTGAGTGACAGCATCGAGAACGCCGACGGACCCGGTCCGTACGGCGTCAAGGGAATCAGCGAGGGAGGCCTTTTGGCCGTTTCGCCGGCAGTCGCTTCTGCCGTGACCGCGGCCACGGGCCTCATCATCCGAGACCTGCCGCTGACTCCGCAGCGGGTGTGGGAAGCGATGATGGAGAGGGTATGAGCGACTACGAAGAGGTTGGACCGATCAAGGACATCCCGGCCGCGAAGATGGTTGAGGCGGCAGGTTTCGTGAAGGAGGGAAAGCAATACTCGTTGGCGACGTCCCGATTTCCGGGGATGCCGCTGTTTCCGGGCCATCCACCGTTCCAGGTCTTGAACTTCCGGTCTCCGTCCGGCATCAGAGCCGAGGGAGCACAACCATGGGGTCCACCGAACGATGTTGGACTCGGGTACATGGCCGAGTACCTAATGGCCACATCGCATTCTGGAGCACACATCGACGCGCTCGCGCACATGACGCTTGGACGTGACAACCACTGGTACGGCGGCGGCAACACGGCTGATCACTTGAGCGACAAGGGGCCGACCTTCGGTGATGCGGAGAAGCTGCCGCCGTTCTTCACCCGTGGTGTGTTGCTCGATGCTTCAGGATATCGGGGTGTTGAGGCGCTGCCGGCCGGCTCACCGGTAGACGCGACGGAAATGCAAGCCATCGCCGATTGGGCGGGTGTCGAAGTGCGACCTTGGGACGTCGTGCTGATTCGAACCGGGTATCTGGCCTTCTGGCCGGATGCAGAGAGGATGGCGGCGCACAAGACCGCAGGGCCGGATCTATCTGCGGCGGAGTGGTTGCTGGAGCGGGGTGTTGTGGCAACCGGCACCGATACAGAGACCTATGAGGTACAGCCGGCACCGGATAGAGGTAGTCCGGCGAACCCGCAGCCGGTTCACACAAGGCTTCTGATCGAGCACGGAGTGTATTTGATGGAGAGCGTCTACCTCGAGGAGATTGCCCGGGATGGAGTCTACGAGTTCCTCTTCGTCGCTTTGCCGCTGAAGATTCGTGGGGCAACCGGGTCCATGATCGACCCGCTTGCCATGGTGTAAGGGGAAACCGATGAGAGCTCTGGTTGTGACGGAACCGAATGTCTTCTCGATCGAGGACGTACCAGAACCCGTTCCGGGTCACAATGAGGTTCTTGCCCGGGTGAGAGCCGTCACGATATGCGGCACCGACGCCCACCTCCTCCGCGGAGACTATCCCGGATTCTGGCCGCCGGAGTTTCCGTTCATTCCCGGCCATGAATGGGCAGGCGATATCGTTGAGCTCGGGCCGGGCGC
>JAHEDM010000207.1 GCA_024641205.1 Actinomycetes bacterium | reverse complement strand
CGCGTAGGAGGCCCCTTCGGCCAGTACCGTCTGGAATCGCCAGTAGTGATCTCCAATCAGGGTGGTCAGCACCTGGTCGTGGAGAGCCGCCTGCCCGTCCTCGGCAGCCCGGAACACGTCTTCGGCGAGTTTCAGCCAGCTGCGGCCCACAAACTCCTTGTAGGTCAAAGCCTGGGTTCGAGTCGGGCGTCCGGTACCGAGCGAAACCACCATGACGTCGGCGTCGCCGAGTCCCTGTTCACGAGCCCGGGTCACACCTTCGATGTATCCGATCATGGCCGGGTTCTTGGCGTAGACGCCCCCATCGACCAGCAAGCGATTCTCAACACCCTCCCAGGACATCTCGAGGGGTGGGAAATAGGTCGGCGCGGCGGACGTCGCCCGGGCGGCATCCCTCATGAGGAGATCGTCTTCCGGATCGAGCTTGGCATCGCGAGAACGAAAGAGCACCGGGCTCTTGGTCTGCAAGTCGTAACTGGTGACTACGACGTCCACTAGTGCCTCCGATAGGCGGTGATCGCCAAAATAAGCCTGGAACGCCTCGGCGATTCCCTCCGGTGAATACCTGGCATTGCCGACGTCCGGGTTGAACCCGAAGATCGCCGCGTTCGAACTGGCCGATGACCACCACTCCCGGGCTTCCTGGAGACTGCGCGGCAACGAGGAGGCTGGTTTAGGAAAAATCTGCTGTCCGTGCGACGTGTAGATGTCACCGACGCTCTGGGCAGGATAGGCGGGGCGCCCGTCCTCACCGGGTGTCACCAAGCCGAGCGCCAACATGCCTCCGGTTGAAGTCCCGACCAGAACATCGAACAGTTCGGCGATGGGGGTGCCCGCCAGCGACTCCAATGCAGCCAGGAGCCTGGTCGGAATGATCCCTCGCACGCCTCCACCCTCGATTGTCAACACTCTGATAGGCATCAGACCTCCGGCGCATAGGCTAGGAGACTGCCGGGCAACCCATGTCACCCGTCCCGGTACAACGGCATCACTGAGCAGACTCCGATACCAACCGGTAGGGTCGCGTTATCAGGCCACGGAAGAGGATGCCATGACCGACGGACGAGAAACCGGCGGCGCTGCCGAACCGGGTGCAGAATCTGCTCAACCGGCCCGGGCCGGAGTATCGATCACCATGGCAATCGGCATCGTATTACTCGTGCTGTTCGCGGTCTTTGCGGTCCAAAACACCCAGACGATCGAGATGGAATTTCTCGCTTGGACCTTCCAGGTCTCTCGCATCACCGTGCTGTTGATAACGGCAGCCATCTTCATCATCCTCGACCAGATCGCCGGATATCTCTGGCGGCGGCGGCGCAGGCAACGCAGGCTCGCCAAGGCGCTGCGCAAGGGCTGACCCAAACACGCCCCAGGAGACGGACTCGATTGGCCTTGCAGGGCGGTATCGGCATTCGACCTCGACGCTGATCACGCACATGCTGAAATTACGGGTTTGGTCCCCACCGCCGTCGTGGTTCCCATGTCGGAGGTGCCATCCCGACGCCGGAACGACGACCTTGACCAGCGAAACGTTCAGGAGGCACATCGACCATCCCCGATCAAAACATGAGTACCCGGGGGGCGGCCGGATCACTTCGTAGAATCCCGGTATGGAAGTATTCATCGTCCCCGTCATCTTCGGACTGATCGTGCTGGTTGCCGTGGCCGCGTCGGCCAGTTCCCGACGTTATGAATCGCAATGGAAAGCCGCCGCTGATCAATTGCAGCTCGATTATCAGGCCGGCCGCATGTTCTCCCGTCCCCGGATCTCCGGTGTGATCGATGGACTCACCGTGAAGATCGACGTGCCGTCCTCCTCGAGCGGGTCGTCCAATACGGTCCGAACCAGGTACCGGGTCGGGTACCCGCCGCTCGGACTGGACCTACGCATGGTCCGGCAAACGGGACTCGGCAAGGCAGCAGCCTTGTTTGGAATGAGCGACACAAAGATCGGGGACGACCAGTTCGACGAAGCCTTCTCGATCAGGACCTCCGACCCGCAGCGTCTGTCCGCACGCCTGTCGTCCGACACGAAACGGATGCTGCTCGACCTGGTAGCGGACTACCGCTCGGTCAAGATCACCGACGAACAAGTGGGCTATGCGAAGAATGGTATCGACCGGGACACGGGGACTCTGACAACGACGACCCGGCGTCTCATTGAAGCGGCGCAGGCACTGCAGGGCGCATCGACCGGATCGGCTCGCCGGGCACCGACGTCATCGATGCCCATCCGGGAGCCGATTCCGCAACCGCCACCGGTCCTGAGGCCGGACCCCTTCGATGTCGGGCCGTTCCTCAACCCAATCCCTCCCCGACCACCGGCCCAGCCTGTGACTGAACCGACAGAGCGGGAACCGGCTACCACCGGCCCGAGTCCTTCTGAGGTTTCTGCAGAAGAGGTCGCCACCGCCCTCTTCGCCAAGAAGGGCCTGAGCTTCCAAATCGCCAAGAATTTCGAGGAGCAATACCAGGGTCGAGATATCGTCTGGCCGGGCGAGGTGCGCAGCGTCATGAGTGGAATCGGGCCGAATGATCCGACCCGGGTGACGTTACTGGTTGCCACCATCCGAAACGAGCTTTTTGGATCGGTTGACGTGCAAGCCACAGCATCGATCGCAGGCCGTGTACCCCCTGGTCTTGGCGCAGGCAGGCAAGTCACCGTGCACGGTACGTTGGCGGACATCGACGCCATGACGCGCAGCCTGTTCGTTGAGGCCGCCCGATTGGGAGAGGTGCGCTAGTAGAGCAAACGCATCAGGCGGAGGCTCGATGATGGGACCGGCCGGATGCCCAGCGTTGGAACCGGACCATTGCCACCACTCCCAACAGGGGCCCCAAGGCCAGGATCGGGAATGCCCATCGCCACGACCAGGCCTCGGCCAGCCAGGGGACCCCGCGAATGGTCACCAAGGTGAGCAGGAATCCAAGCGCGGTCTGTAGGGTCAACGCGGTTCCGCGCACTTCATCCTCGGCCGTTTCGGTGACCATGGCTGAGAACTGTGCAGAGTCGGCAACCACAGTGAACCCCCACACGAGAAACACCGGGACCACGAACCAAACCGAAGCTCCGAACACCAACGGCGTGACGAGCGCACAGGACCCGGAGACGGCCATCGATCCGCCCGCCACCAGTGATCGCCCGAAGCGATCGGCCCAAATCCCGGCCAGCCAGGCACCCACTCCTCCGATCGCGATCACCGCGAACGTAATCACGGAGACCGACCCATAGGAATAACTCGACGCGGCCGATGAGGCCAGCAGAAACGCACTCGTCCAGGTCCACATCGCGTACAACTCCCACATGTGCCCGAGATAGCCGTAGGTGGATAGACGAACGCCCCGGTTCCGCACCACCCGGCCGATCTGCTTCCGCGAGAAGCGCGACGCCCTCACTTCGAAGGGACCATCCTCCAGACCAAATCCCATAAGCAGTCCGGCAACAACCGCCAGTCCCGAGGCGGCCAGAACGACTCCCTCCCAATCGAACCCCAATCCCCGGATCAGGTGAGGTCCGGCGCTGCCAACGGTGAGGGCCCCGACCAGCAAACCGAGTGCCATCCCCCTGCCCTGCCGATACCAACCGGCCATCACCTTGAGTCCGCTTGGGTAAACACCCGCCAGAGCCACTCCAGTCATGAAGCGCAACCCGAACGCCACAATGTGATCGCCCGGGCCGAGCACAACCAATGCCGCGTTGGTAGCCGCGCCGGTGAAGGCCGCGATCACGAAAAGCCGGCGAGACGCCAACGCATCGGCAAGACCAGTAACGGCCGAACCAAAGGCACCAACCACGAACCCGATCTGAACCGCCAAGGTCAACCAGGCGGTTTGGCCCATCGTCAAACCCCACGCCTGCTCCAGCTGCGGTCCAACCGCCGAAGCCGAAAACCAGAGCGTCAATGCCAGCAACTGGCTGCCTGCGACGAGGAACAGCGCACGTCGTTGCGCCTTTTCTTCCCGGGTACGGACGTCACCAGCCATCGAGGGACCCTACTCCGGTTGATTCCGTTCGGTCGGAAGGACCGTACGGCGCAGACTTGGTGCGGCCACACCGGAGCGTCTTCAGGATAAAGTGACGTTCCGACAACTGTCGGCAACCCGACTTTGTGCGGCCACGGCGGAACAGGGAGACCAATGGAACGGTTGACTCCGACCACAGGAGGATGACACTGACGACGACCGATCAGCAGCACTTCGCATGGCTGGCCCGCACATTTGGCAGGACCGACTATCTGCCACTCAGTCCTACGGATATGGCCGCCCTCTCCCGCACGGGGACGTTCATCGACAAATACCAGGGAACCCATCTCTTTCGGGAAGGCGAGAAAGCAGTCCACGCCTATGTGATCGAGAAGGGCGAAGTGGAGTTGTACCGGACCGCCAACGGCCGACGGCGCGTCGTAGCTCGAGCCGGGGAAGGGAATGTGCTCGGGGACATAGCCATGTTCCGGGGTGAACCGTACATCTCCTCGGCACGAGCCATCGGACCGGTGAGCGCGTTCCGTTTCGACCGGGAAGAACTCATGCCGGTGTTGATCCAGCACCCGGTCATCACCCTCCGCTGGCTCGTGGCGGGCCTCAGCCAGCTCGAGGCGACGCAAAGGCGAGTGTTGGGTTTGATGAGCCGAACCGTCAAGGAACAGGTAGCCAAACTGCTGCTCGATGAAGCAGACGGCAACGGCGGAGTTCACCTATCACAGAGTGCCATCGCTACCTTGCTCGGGGCCAGTCGCCAAACGGTCAACGAAGCCCTCTCCGATCTCCGTCGTGAGGACGCAGTGGAAACCGGCTACCGCCATATCCGGGTCAAGGACCGAGACAAGCTCAGCCATGTTGCTCAAACCGACTGAAAACTGATGCGTTCTCAGATGTCGGTTATCAGGCGTCGGTTGCCCCCTCCGACCTCGCTGTGCTCGGCAACCTCCCCCGGCTTCGCTGCGAGACGACGCACAGGTTGTTGACGGACCATCAGCTAGGCCCGCTGGCGGACCAGGAAGATGAGCGTGGCGAGCACTGCGGCAGCTGCCGCGACACCGGCCACCTGCACCAGAATGCCGTGGGCAAGCGGCAAGGACGCAAGCGTCAGCACGACGGCTGCCACCGCAAACGCACTCACACCAAAGCCCGCCCATCTGGC
>JAHEDM010000206.1 GCA_024641205.1 Actinomycetes bacterium | reverse complement strand
CATGGGCAATCAAGCCGAGGCCAATCACAATACGCGTCAGCAGTCGCTGCATGATCAAGTAGGTGCCGGTTGCGAAGAGAAAGCCGGCGGCTAGTGCCATTGCCACGCTCATTCATGAGCTCCTTCCGCATCTCCCAAATGCAGCAGAACGGTTGCCACCAATCCAACGACCACGAGGTAGACACCAATGTCGAAGATCAGTGTCGAACCCACTTCGAGCTTGCCGAACCATCCCAGGTCAAGATCAAGCTTCCCGGAGGTGAGCAACGACCCGCCGAACAGCAATCCGCCTAGTGCGGTAGTCATCGCCACGGCAATGCCCGACCCGATCAGGGTGGTCGGACGGGCGCGCAGCAGCTCACGGACGGCTGTTCCACCTCCGGTCAGAAAGACCACAAGCAGGCCCGACCCCGCCAGCAAGCCACCAACGAACCCGCCGCCGGGTGCGTTATGGCCGACCACGAGCAGAAACACCGACACAACCAGCAGTGTCGGAACAATGGTCCGCGAGCCGGTCTCCAGGAGTTGGGAGGGCTGGATCCTCATGTTTCCCTCCCGGCCGGGGAGCGCAGCCCGGCTACCAGCGCCGCTACTCCGAGGGCGGCGATTGCGACCACCGTGATCTCTCCCAGCGTGTCGAGGGCCCGGAAGTCGGTCAAGATCACGTTCACGACGTTGGTTCCTCCGGCTGCGGGGGCGAGCTCGGCGTACTGTTCCGAGACGGGTCGAGTAGTTCTCTGGGCCGCGGCGATGAGGGTTCCGGCCGACACGAAGACGCCTACCGCCAGTGCAACCGCTCCTCGTACCCAACCACGGATTCGCCACTTGTAGATCTCGAAACGGCGGGGCAGTCGCAGGAGAACAAAGGCGAACATGGCGACGGTGATGGTTTCCACCAGGAGCAGAGTCAATGCCAGATCCGGTGCGGCGTAGACAACGAACAGACCCGCCACGGCATAGCCGACGGCTCCGAGCAACAGCACCGCCGCCAGACGGCTCTGCGACCAGGTGACGGCAAGGGCGCAGGCCGCCACAAACACCGCCAGGACGGCCTCGGCCACGGAGTAGGCCCATTGCGGCTCCTGCCATCCACCGCCGGAGACTGCCCAGGCCACTGCCGGAACTCCCACCACCACGGTCAGGATGATCGCCAGGTAGATGGGCAGCGAGCCGTTTTGAACGATCCCCGTCACCCGATCGGCGAAGCGGTTCAGGCCCGACACTGCGCTCTCATACCCGCGGTCAGCGGAAGGCATGTGCAACCGCTCGTGGGCCCATCGGGCCGACAAACCCTGGAATCGGCTCACCGAGTCCCGCCGCACATGGAGTACCAGCCCCGCAACCACGACGATGCCGGACACGGTCAGGGCCAGGTTCCAACCCGGCCACAGGATCAGTTTCCCGCCGGGCGCCGCCGCCGAAACCAACCGGTCCAGGCCGCCGGGGGCCGCACCGAACACCAACCCGATCACAGCCAGAACCAGGGGGGGCAACACCAGGGCGGCGGTCGGGCGAGCGAAAGCAGCTTCGCCCGATCCCGATTCGAGAGCGAACGGCTTGGTCCCGAAAGCACCCCACCAGAACCTGAGCGCATACCCGACCGTGGCGATTGAAGCTGCCGCGATGACACCCAGCGCAATCCACTCATCCTCCTTGATCAGCGCGGCGAACGCCGCCTCTTTGGAGAGGAACCCGAGCAGAGGGGCAATACCCGCCATCGACGCAGCGGCGAGGCCCCCGGCAACTGCCAGCACCGGAAGAACTTTTGCCAGACCCGAGAGCAAGCGGAGATCCCGGGTTCCCGCTGCGGAGTCCACTGTGCCCATGGTCAGGAACAGCGCCGCCTTGAAGAAGGAATGTGCAACGACAATCGCCACGGCGGCGTGCAGAACCGGAGGAGAACCGATACCGGCCAGCGCGGTCATCAGACCGAGTTGGCTGACCGTCCCGTAGGCCAGCAGCAGCTTGAGGTCGGTCTGGCGAAGGGCACGCCACGCTCCGATGACCATCGTCACCAGACCAACGGTCACCACGGTCGGACCCCAGATGGGATCTCCCGCGAACCCAGGCGCCAAACGAATCAGAAGGAAGATGCCTGCCTTGACCATGGTGGCCGAGTGGAGATAGGCACTGACCGGAGTGGGGGCGGCCATGGCGCCGGGAAGCCAGAAATGGAAAGGAGCCTGCGCAGATTTGGTGAAGACGCCGACCAATACCAACCCCAGTGCCGCGCTGACCACCCCGCCGCTCGGAGGCGTGGCGACGATCTCGGCCACCGAGGTGGTCCCGGACGCCTGGGAGAGCAGGACCAGGCCGGCGAGGAGGGCGAGACCGCCCAACCCGGTGGTCAGTATCGCCTGGAAGGCGGCGGCCCGGGCACTGCCCTTACGGTCGTCGAAGCCGATCAGCAGGTATGAGGTGACGGTCGTCAATTCCCAGAAGACGAAAAGCCCGAACACGTTGTCGACGGCCACCAGACCACTCATCGCCGCGGCAAACAAAACGAGCAGCGCCAGAAAACGTCCTGGAAACGGGGCTTTCTTCATGTAGCCCCCCGAAAAGACAACGATTGCCAGCCCTACGCCGGAAATCAGGGTCAGGAAGATAAGCGACAGCGCATCGATTCGGATGGCCAAAGACACCCCGAGGGCCGGGAGCCATTCAAGATCGGCAATCAGTGCTCGACCATCGAGCGCCTCCCCCATGACTATTGCAGCGACCGCCCATAGGAACATGGCCGCCAGAGGGGCGGCGCCCAGCAGCACGGCCCGGCGGTTCCCGATCCCCCGCATGGCGAGAGCAATTGCAACGGCAACATGCCCCGCCATGATCAGCACGAACCAGGTCGTCAAAGGAATCCACTCTCCTCGAAATACGATGATCTATTTGCGAATTCTGAAACGTATAAGACGCATGTAGTACGTATCTGATTCGTGATTCAGATTTCGTTTGTTAGACAAACTCCAAAGAGGTGAAATCATGAAGCGTTTTAAGAATGTCCTGGTACTCGCCGTGCCCGGAGTAGACATGGAATCGGCGATAGGCGCTGCGGAACAACTGGCGATTGCCAACCAGGCGCGGCTCACCGTCTTCGATGTCGTACCGCCTCTGCGAACCCGCCGGACCGGCACCGTGGGGGGTTACCGCCCCGAGCACGTGCAGGAACTCATCGAGAGGGATCGACGATCCGAGCTCGAGCAGATCGCCGACCTGGCAACGAGCGTTCCGGTGGAAGTAGCGCTGACCGCCGGGACAGCGTTCATCGAGGTGATTAGGCGGGTGCTCTCCCATGGCCACGACCTCGTGATCGTCCCTCCCGATCAGCCGGCCGGCCTGGTGGGCTTGGCCCGCGCCTCGACCATCATGCACTTGCTCCGCAAATGCCCGGTACCGATATGGGTGTTCCGCCCCGAGGTACCTGCCAACGGCGAGGTGCTTGCCGCCGTCGGACCCTTCGAGGAAGGAGAACCGTCTTCCCTGGACACGAAGCTGGTTGAAATCGGCTGGTCACTCGCCAACCGCCTGGGAAGCCGATTCCACATGGTTCACGGCTGGAGACTGGACGGTGAGAGCCTCCTTCGCAACGGTCGAGTGCGGATGCCGAAGACGGACGTCGATGAACTCGTCCTCCGTGAGGAGCTCCTGGCTCGCGACGCAGTGAGCAAGCTCATTGCGGGGACCGGTATTCCAGAGGACGAGATTCGCCTCCACATACTGAAGGCAAGGCCGATGGATGCCATCGCCGAGGTCGCCGCGTCCGTCGACCCGGGTGTCGTGGTCATGGGTACCTTGGCCCGGAGCGGCGTGGCCGGATTGCTCATGGGAAACACTGCCGAAACAACACTCAGCTCATTGCGCTCCAACATCATCGCGGTGAAGCCGGACGGCTTCCTATCACCCGTTCAGCAGCCTGATCGGCCCTCAGCGTGAGCGACCGGCCGTATCCCACGATCCAGGCTCTCTACACAAACGTCGTTTCGTATCAACGAGACCGGGAGGGTGCATATGGAAACCGCTAGCTGGATGTTTCTGACGAATCACAGCCATGTCCTGCTCTGCATTGCCGAAAACCCGGGGATCCGACTTCGGGACGTCGCCGAGAAGGTGGGAATCACGGAACGGGCCGTCCAGAGAATCGTCGCCGAGCTCGAGGATGGGGGGTACCTCGATCATGATCGGGTTGGACGTCGCAACCACTACCGGGTCCATACCGATCTTCCGCTCCGGCATCCTTTGGAGAACCACCTCGAAGTGGGCGCAATCCTCAATGTCTTGATGAGCAAGTGCGAACGTGGGTAGGTGCTCCACTGCGCTTCGCGACTTCGGAGCAGGTAGAGAATCAAGGATGAACCTCGAGCCCGGTCGGCTTCGCCGACAGGTGAAATGTCGGTGGACAGGAGCCCTATTCGCCAAGCTCTGGGACAAACCTCGGCCTGGTCATGAGAGACGGGCACGTCTTCAAGAACATCCCTGCCTGATGGCTGTCGTCGGGTGAGGACGACTACCCGGTCGTCTGGTGAGGCGGTTGCTTCTTGGACGGGTCGGCCGGTGCCCGCAGCGGGAGAGCAATTGTCGACATGGTCGTCTCGAGTCGTTCGAGTCGCTGAGCGATCTCATCGAGTGAGGCTTCCAATCGAGCGAGTGCACCTGACTCGCTGGCCTCTGCTGCGGCTTCGGACCGCGCCGAGTTGGCTCGTGCCGCTTCGACAAACACCGAGGCGATCGCAGCGGTTACCACCGTGATGAGTCCAATCGCGGCGAGCATCACCACTGCCGCCACCACTCGACCAACCGCAGTGGTGGGTGTGGCATCGCCGTAACCGACGGTAGTGACAGTCTGCAGGGTGAACCACAGTGCCTTGCCGAACGTGGGATAGTCCTCGCGGTCGAAGACCAGCACGGTGACTGCACCTAAGAAGACGGCCGCGACAGTCACGCTGACGATCGCGGCAGTGGCGTACTTGGTCGACGCCGGGTTGGCACGGAATCGTTCGAGGCTCCGACGGAGGCGGCTCATGCGGACATGATCACAGACGTCTCTATTTCGAACAAAATCATCGGTAACCGACCTTGTGGTCGTGGTGTCAGTGTCCGGCGAGGACGTTTTTGGTGACCGCGATCGCCAACGCGATAACGAGTACGAAAGCTGCGTAGAACAATGCCCGACGG
>JAHEDM010000205.1 GCA_024641205.1 Actinomycetes bacterium | reverse complement strand
TTCGATGCGGGCTTTCATGGTGCGGATGGAGCGGATGGCGTCTGGGTTGAGGGTGTCGGGGTAGACGTGGGGGGCGATCAGGTGGATGAATCGTGCTCCGAGGTTGGGGTCGCCTGCCGCCGGGCGGGCTTTGATGAGCGATTGGAATTCCCAGGTTTGGGCCCATTTGTCGTAGTAGCCGGCATAGCTGTCCAAGGATCGGGCCAAAGGACCGTTTCTGCCTTCTGGTCTGAGGTCGGCATCGACCCGGAAGGCGGCTCCTTCCGGGGTGACCTGGCCGAGGGCGGCCATGAACTCGGTTGCGGTTTTGTTGGCGAACCGTCTGGCCCGTTCCGGATCTACTCCGTCGGGACTGTCGTAGACGAACAGCATGTCGATATCGGAGGAGTAGTTGAGTTCGCGTCCTCCCCATTTGCCCATGGCGATCACAGTGAAGGGGACCGGAGGTAGGTCGGTGAAGGCGGGGGAGCGGCGAGTCTCCTGATCGACGGCGGCCAACGCGGCGGCCGCGGCCGCATCGGCGGTGTCGGCTAGGTCCCGACCTACTTCGGGCATGGTGGCCTGCCCCAACAGATCCCGCACCGCAATCCACAACAACCGCCGCCGCACAAACCGTCGAATCGCGGTCAGGCGCTCGGCAAAGAGCTCGTCGGCCAATGGGGGGTCGAGGGCCGGTTCTTCGTCCGGTCTCAGCCAATCGGGGTTGGCTCGCACGGTGGCGGACAAAGCCCGGCTCGAGCCGGCTATCGCCACCAGGGCGGCGCCGAGACCTGGATCGGCCAGGGTCCGTTGAGCCAGCTCGGGGGCAGCCTCGAAGATGGCGATGATCCGGTCCAGGGTCGCCTCGGGTTCGGGACCGCGGCGAACCGTCCGAAGCATTTCCACGGCTGGCTGCAGCACCAGACCGTCATGGCCGATCCACCCGACGGCGGCAAAACGCAACAGGAGCGGTTCGGTAATCCCCAGGCGGGTCGGCGACGCTTCTGTGCTCATCAAAGCCAGGCTAGGCCCTCGGCGCTTCCTGCCCTTGCGTCGATCGCCCGGCCGATTCGATGATCAGCTTCAGGTTCTCGCCCTCCTCCTTCATGTGTTGGCGCAGGGCCGCGCTCCGGCGGCTGAACAAACGCTCGACCAGAGCCCCGAACCGATACGAGATGCTTGCCGTGAACCACAAGCCGGGGTCTGCCTGCACGAGAGCAAAACCGCCGCACGGGAGCAGCAACGAGATCGGTCCCCGGATCCGATACTTGAATCGATGAGGAGGGTCAACCGAGGTTATCTCAAATCGAAGCACCTCCCGTTTGCCTCCCAAGTACTCCACCGCTCGCAATGCGGAACCAACCTGATTGAGCTCCCCCCGTTCCCACTCGGCCGACACGTGATCCGGGTGCCACTCCGTGTAGTGCGCGGGCAAGTTCGCCAGCCAGTCCCAGATGGGTTCCGCCGCGGAGTTGATCAGGATCGAATCTGTCATTTGGCGCACCAGCGATCACCTACTTCGATTGCTTCAACTTGATTGTCTTTCCGCCGCACCAACTCTGCCAGGGCCGGAAGCCCCGGAACTTCAACGGCCTCGAGTGCCGATCGGTGTCCTGCTGCGGCCACGTGCGCTCAGCCGATGCCGACCTTCTAGGATTTCCGGATGGACTTCCTACGCGTGGCAGGCGCCCAGCTGAACCTGGTGGTCGGAGACCTCGAGGGCAATCACGACCGCATCGCCCGGGCGATGGCCTGGGCGGAGGATCAACAGGCCGACGTTCTGCTACTTCCCGAGCTGGCCATTACGGGATACCCGCCTGAGGACCTGTTGATTCGCCCGGCGTTTGTCCAATCCAACCTGGATGTGCTTGGCCGGCTGGCGGCCCTGGCGGGAGACGTTGTCAGCGTGGTCGGTTTCGCCGATCGGGTCGGCGCCGTAGTCGATCCGCTGGAGGACGCCGCGGTCCGTGGTGTCGCCAACGCCGCGGCACTTCTCTATCGAGGTGCGATACGCGGGGTGTACCACAAGGTCTTGCTTCCCAACTACGGCGTGTTCGACGAGGACCGCTATTTCGTTCCCGGCCGCGAGCCGGCCAGGATCTGGGACGTGGGAGGAGTACCGGTGGGTGTTTCGATCTGCGAGGACATCTGGATTCCCGATGGTCCTCCCACGCATCAGGCTTTGGCCGGGGCCCGGGTGTTGCTCAACATCAACGCTTCGCCCTATCACACCAACAAGGCCGAGGAACGGGCCGCCCTGCTGTCCGGACAGGCCGTCCGGTCCGGCGTGCCGGTCGTGTACGTCAATCTCGTCGGCGGTCAAGACGAACTGGTTTTTGAGGGTGACAGCATGGTGTTCGACGCCTCAGGCGATCTTCTCTATCGGGCTGCCGAATTCGCCGAGGACCGATTCGTGGTGGACACACCCCTCGGCGCTGTGCACACCCCCGGGCGCGCGGTGGTGCCGGTTCGCCCCGACCCCCTCGTCGAGCGACCGGCCCGGCCGGCTCCCGCCTCCGGTGCGCGCCTCGAACCGGAAGAATCCGAGATCTACCAGGCCCTGGTTACCGGGTTGCACGATTACGTCCACAAGAACGGCTTCACGGACATAGTGATCGGGCTGTCCGGCGGCATCGACTCTGCCCTCTCGGCAGCCGTGGCCGCAGATGCCCTCGGTCCTGAGGCCGTGTGGGGAGTTGCCATGCCGACCAGGTTCTCGTCGGAAGGGTCGGTGCTCGATGCCAAGGCTCTGGCCGAACGACTGGGCATCCGCTTTGACGTCATCCCGATCGACGACGTATTTTCCGAGTATCTGACCTCGCTCGATCCGGCCTTCTCGGGTACCGAATTCGGTGTCGCCGAGGAGAACCTGCAGGCTCGGATTCGGGGAGCCATCGTCATGGCGCTCTCCAACAAGTTCGGACACATGGTGGTTACTACCGGCAACAAATCGGAAGTGGCCGTCGGATACGCCACGCTTTACGGCGACATGGTGGGCGGGTATTCGGTGCTCAAAGATGTTTTCAAGACCCTGGTCTACCGGCTGGCGGAATGGCGGAACTCCGAGGCGGAGGTTATCCCCCGGTCGATCATCGACAAGCCACCTTCGGCGGAGCTGCGACCCGATCAGAAGGACAGTGACAGCCTTCCGCCGTACGACCTGCTCGATCAGATCCTGGCCCGCTACGTCGAAGAGGACCGGTCGGTGGAGGAGATCATCAGCGATGGCTATGACGCCGACCTCGTCCGCAAAGTGGCGGGCCTGGTCGATCACAACGAGTATAAGCGCCGCCAGGCGGCCCCCGGGGTGAGGATCACCCGCAAAGCGTTCGGCAAGGACCGTCGCCTCCCCATCACCAATCGTTACCGGGAGGGGTAAGGAGAGGCCTCAGGTCACAGGTTCGGGACGGCTGCACCACTATCCTCTCTTTGATGCGAGTGATGATCGACGGCCGGCCGGTCGACGCCCAACAAGCAGCCATCTCGGTATTCGACTGGGGTTTGTTGCGTGGTGACGGGATCTTCGAGGCCATCCGCTGTTATCGGGGCCGGTTGTTTCAACTCGACGCCCATCTAGCTCGACTTCGGCGGAGTGCGGCCCTCATGCAGCTTGATCTGCCGGACATGTCGGAGGTCGCTCGTTGGGCGAAAGCGGTCGGCGAGGACGGGGGGGATTGCTCGATCCGGATTCTCGTTACCCGGGGCGGATCCGATCCGGACGTGGACAGCCCCAGCCGGGTCATCGTGCTGTGGGAACCAGTCCCCGAATCACCCGGGCCGGTGTCGGTGCGGCCGACCCCGGCCCCCTGGCAATCGGGAGGCACACCCTGGGAGCTGATGGGGGCCAAGACGCTCTCCTACGCGCCCAACATGGCGGCCTGGCGGACGGCAGGAGCGGAAGGATTCAGTGATGCGTTGCTGATTTCCCGTGACGGGTACGTACTCGAGGGCCCAACGTTTTCGGTCGGCTGGGTGGTTTCTGGGGCAGTTGAGACCCCTTCGCTTGACCTCGGGATCCTCGCCTCGATCACCCGTATGGTGGCCATCGAAGAGGCCGCCGGGCTCGGGTTGACCGTCACCGAGGGGCGTTTCACGCTCGATCGGGTTCTGGAGGCCGATGAGGTTTTCGCCTTGTCCACCCTCAAGGAGGTCAGCCCGGTCGATCGGGTAGGATCGACCAAGTTTGCGCCGGGCCCGGTGACCGGCCTGCTGGCCGCCGCATATGCCGCCCGTGTTCAATCTGAGACAACCTGAACGGGAGACCCCCCGGGGAACTAGTCGGGGGATGAATCCGTTTGAGAATTAGCTACGAAAGTGGAATGACACTCATGCGACGTTTCTTGATCCTTGTTTTCGCTCTCGCCCTCGTAGGCGCAGCCTGTAATCGTGGCGACGACGCCGAACCGACCACCACGACCACAAGCCCGTCTCAGACCACCTCGACAACGGCGGCCGGTAACGGAACGGATGGCGAAACCACTACCACCGGTGGCGTCGCTGAACCTCCGGCATACGACATCATTGCGGGGGACACGGGCGCCGGAGAGTATGTGGTGCTCGTCGATCCGGGAACCTACACCGAGCAGGACATCCGCAACATCATGGAAGGCGTGGTCGACGAATACGCCCCCGTCACGGTCCATTTGATCGACTCAGAAGATGCTGGTGGCCTCGTGCTCAAAGACGAACTGACCGAAGCCGAGCAGGCAATCCTCGATGCGCACTACTTCGCCCGGGTGGTCGATGGAACGACTCTTGAGTTCCTTGGACCGTACGCGGACATAGACCCGATCCACATCGGCTCCTGACCCCCTCAATTTTTTGGCCTCCTGGGTCGATACACCTGGTATGGCCTGAGGTGGAGGTTGTTCTGGAACCGCTTGTATTGCTCGTTGATTCGGATCCTGTTGCCAGGACCGTGACGTCCAACGTTCTGCTGTCCGCACGCATCGAGGTGGTCGGAGAGGCCGCCAGCGGCGAGCAGGCTCTGGCGCTTGCCCGTACCGCTCACCCCACCGTGGCCGTCATCGACGCGGGACTCTCCGGAATCGGACCGGCCAACACCGCCCGGCGGCTTCGCGAAGAAGCCGAACGGCGCATGGAGATCGTTGCAGTCGCTTCGTTTGAGAACATAGGACGGATCGGGGACATGGTCGCGGCTGGTGCCGCCGCAGACGTGGTCAAGGGCAAGCCGGCCGAATTGATTGCCGCGATCAG
>JAHEDM010000204.1 GCA_024641205.1 Actinomycetes bacterium | reverse complement strand
TTGACCGAAAGCCCGACCGCAGGTCGAGCTACTGCACTCCTCGATGAACGGTATGCCAAAGGGGAGATCGAACGAGACGAGTATCTCCAGCGCAAGGCAGATCTCAAGGCATAGTCGGTCGTCCGACCCGGCTTTGGGCGCCGGGTCGGCATCGCAGGACCGGCCTGTGGTCGCGGCAGGCCACGGTAGGCTGCGCCACCAGTGACAGAGACGGTGGGCACGTGCTCGAAGGTCAGCCAAACTTCAGAGATCTCGGGGGCTATCCGACCTCCGATGGATCGTCTGTGGTCTCCGGCCAGCTGTACCGGTCGGGTGATTTTTCTGCTTTGACCCAGCGCGATCTGCACCGACTCGAGGAGCTGGGCATCCGCACCGTTGTTGACCTGCGTTCGGAACCGGAAGCGGCGGCCCGGCCCGATCGTTTGCCCGCCGCCGTCAACTACCGGCCCTTGCGACTGTTGCCCGCGGTCGACAACGCTTCGATGGAAGAAATGTTTCGAACCGGCGATTTTCGGTCGTTCCCGTCGTGGGAGACCATCTACCGGTCGGGGATCCGTGACCACCCCGACGTGTTCGCAGCCTTGATCCGGCTGGCGGCCGACCCCCAGGCTCGGCCGCTTGTGTTCCACTGCGCAACCGGCAAGGACCGGACCGGGATCGGGGCGGCCCTGCTCCTCTCCGTCCTGGGGGTGGCGTGGAGCGAGGTGGAGAAGGATTACCTGCGCTCGAACGCGTTGCTTGGTCCCGGCAAGGCAGCCATGGTGGATCGCATCGCCCGGGAGATGGAGCAGGCAGGCATGCGACTCGAGGACGAAGCTCGCCGGCAGCTCGAGGACATGTTGCTGGTCGATGTTGCCTTTCTGGACGCCGCCCACGATGAAATGGCGCAGCTGGCCGGGTCGGTGGACGGGTATCTCCTGACTTCCTTAGGGATCGACGAGAGCGTGGCCGACTCTCTGCGAAGTCAGCTGCTGCGCTAGGCCGGGCTGCGCGGGTCGGAAGGCTTAACGGTGGCTATGTGATTGACTTCACAGACTTGCGAAAGGAATCCAATCCGTGAACGCCATCGAAGCCGAAGCCCTGGACAGTCCCAGTGAATACGTCGCCAACCAGGCCCGCCGGTACGCTGCCTCCAACGGCACCGAGATCGAACATCCCGTCGCCGATCACGTTTTCCTGCTCTACTTCAGGGGCCGCAAGTCCGGCCAGATCCGGAGAGTACCTTTGGTCTGTGTCGAGGACGGCGACGATCTGATCATTGTGGCCTCCAAGGGGGGCGCCGACCATCACCCCACCTGGTATCTCAACATCGATGCCGATCCCAACGTGTGGGTCCGCAACAAAGCGGATTTCTATGAGGCTCGCGCCGCCACTCTCGAGGGCGAAGCACGAACGGCTGCCTGGGCGAAGATGGTGAAGGCGATGCCGTTCTTCGGTGGGTACGAACAGAAGACCGACCGGATCCTGCCGGTGATCCGCCTGTCGCGTGGCCCTCACGAAGCCACCTGATCAGATTAGGGAAAACCGAATCAGGGGAGCCTTCTCAATCCAGGCAGGCAGATCCGATTTCGCCTGCTCGGGGGTGGTTTTCCAACTCTCCGTGAGGATCCGGAACAAGATTGCCGCCCGTTCATCCGGGTCGGTAATCGGAGTCGCCGTTGCCGCCAGATCGGCCTGCACCCCCCGCTTGAGGTGGAGTGTGAACTCGGGGTTAGCGGCCATGTTCGCCAACCAGTCTCGTTTGCGCCCGGGCCGGCCGGTAATGAAATAGCCGCCGTCCAGTTGATGAAAGAAGATCTCGATTCGACGGGGAAGGCCGGTGGTTCGCCCGCTGGTCGTGATATCTACCACGCCGCCGTTCTCGAGTGCGTCCACTATGCGCTGTTCCATGGGCTTGGCAACCGTCCGGGTCGACCGGCTATTCCCGGAGGATTCGCTACTCGTCGACGAGGTCGTCAGCGATGCGCAACGGGGCGGCGATCTGCATGGTGTGGGCTGTGCGGTGGCGGGCGCGGTCGAGGAAACCGGTGCCGGGGTTCTGGCCGGCCGCCGAGAGGAAGGTGTCCCGATCGATCTTGAAGAGCAGGCAATCCTCCACCACCCGCACATCTGCGGTGCGGGGAACGCTGTCGAGGAGAGCGATTTCGCCGAAATAGTCGCCGGCCGTTAACTCCGCCACCGGGTGGTGTTGCCCGTCCTCTCCTCTGACGGTGACGGCCACCGCACCTTCTTCGATGAGGTACATCGCGTCTGCCTGGTCGCCCTGGCGGATGATCAGGGTCTCGATCGGTGCGCTGATCTCGGTGGCAGCCGCCGCCAGGTGCTCCAGGTTGGCCCGGCCGAGCGCCGAAAAAAGTGGGCTGGCCTCGAGGGCCCGGAGCTTCGGCTGCAGTTCCTCCAGGCGCTGTTTGGCCAGCCGATCGATGTGCAGCAGGCGCGGATAGCCGAGGAGTACCACGAACGGGGTGCCCACTCCGTAGATCAACAAGGTGCCGGTGAGCCCAAAAAGTGACAGCAGTACCGGCGTGACGGCTGCGCCAAGCGAGATGGCGGTCAGGACCAGGGCGATGAACACCCCGTACACCCGGGCCACCAGATAGGGAGGCAAGGTGCGTTGCAAGGCCGTGAGCGCCAGAACGTCGACCACCAGAGTCCCGGCGCCGCGCACCACCTGGAGGGCGAAAGCAACCGATGGGTCGGAGACGACAACCATGAGGGCGGTCGGCACGGTGTAGACGATCATCCCGAGCGCGATCACTGTGCCCAACCGGGCCGAGCTGCCCAGTTTGTTCACCAGGGGAGCGGCGATGATTCCGCCGACCCCGAGAGCCGTGAGGAGATAGCCGAATCCCTCCGGTCCTGTGCCCAGGTTGTTCTCGCTCAATACGACAAACAGCACGGTGTCTGTGCCGTAGTAGAAGCTGGCCAGAACGCTGAATCCGGCCAGCAGGCGGGCTGTGCTCGACCCGGCCAGCGCTTTCAGCCCGACGGCCATTTGGCCAAGCGGTCCCTTCCGGCCGCCTTCGGTGACGTCGCTTGGTTGACTCCGGGTCCGAACCATGCGGGCGGCTGCGGCTGCGTAGATGAAGGTGGCTGCGTTGATGAGGAGTGTGACAGAGGGGTCGAACCACAGCAGCAGCAGCGCGCCGATGGCGGGACCGGCGATGATCGCCGCGTTGTCGATCAGGCTGTTGAGCGAGTTGGCGGCCGCCAGATCGGTCTCGCCGACGATCTCGGGGGTCAGGGCGATGATGGCCGGTTCGTAGATGGTGCCCTGGATCGTGCCGAGGGCGGCGAGCACCAGCGCAAGAATGATCGGACCGTCGGCAGCTACTACCAGTGCCATCAAGACGTGGGTGGCCGCCGAGGTCAAGTTCAGGGTGACGATGAGGCTGCGGCGCTCGAACCGCTCGGCCAGCACCCCGCCGTAGGCGCTGAAGAGGAGGGCAGGCACGAAACGAGCCAGGCTCACTGCTCCGGCCCAGGCGGCGGATCCTGTTGCATCGAACACCCAGACCATCAAGGCGACGTTGTATGCCCAGCTTCCGATATTGGAGACGACGAACGCCGAGGCCAGCCACCGATAGTCACGGTGGCGGAGCGCATTGCGAAACGACGGCCTGGACTCGGACACGACTCTCCCTCCGACGGCGGGAGACTAGGGGAGCTGCGGGTCGGTAGCCAGGAAAAGGTCCGCCCGCCGGACAAGTCCAAACGATCCTCCGGTTCGGCCGATTACGTCTGGTCGTGGGGGAGAGGACTTCGAAACGCTCGCAAGAACCCGTTGGGGGTGGCGTAGAGAAGGTTGGATACCCGGGACGTGTATACGTCGGCGTATCGCTCGACCTGGCGGGCGAACAGGCTCTTGTCCGCTCCGGCCCGCATGAGGAGCCCCCAGCGATCATTGCTGAGGACCCCGGCGGCGATGGCCAGAGGGGTGATCACCTCGTCGAGTTCGGCCAAGCGGGTACGAACGTCTTCGATGTCGCGATCGAGGCTACGGTTGCTGCGGGCCGGCTCGATCGGAGCGTATCGATTGCGTTGACGGATGAGACGCAGTTCCGCCTGTTCGGCCTCGAGTTTCTCTTTTACGCCCATCAGCTCGATCAGCACGGCTTCCTGTTCCGCGAATCCCGCCAGGGCGTCGATCTCAGCTTCGAGCTCGTGGATGACGAGGGCGGTCCGCCAGCGGAGCGCCGACTTGGAGGCATGCACGTCACCAAAGAGATGGTCGCCTACGTAAAGGATTTCGTCTCCGGAGAGACCGAGGCTGGTCTCGACCCGGTGGGCAGAGCCGCCGAAATACACGCCTCCCGGTTCCATCTGTCCGAAGGCTGGTTTGAGCAACGCCCGATCCTCGTCGACCACCCTATACAGCGGCTGATCACGCTCGAAGAAATCGGGTTTGGCTGCTGAAACGATCACCGTGTCGAACAGGTCCTGCCAGGTTTGGCCGTCGGGCAATTGAGGATCGAATACGTGCGTCAAGATCTTCTCGGCGTATTCCCACTCAGAATTGGTGATCAGCATCAACTGCTTGCCCGCCTCTCGCTGATCGATCAGCATCGGCACGACTTTGGGATCGGCCTCGATGAACCGGTCGGGGTCGGCCAGAACCTCACCCTTGAGAGTGCCTTCCATGTGAGCAGCATCCAGCGCCCGCCGCACGGTGCGGTAGAGGTTCTCGTAGCCGACAACTTCTGGGATCTTTCCTTCGTCGGCCAGATCGACCAGCTGGGCGAACAACGATGCCTCAGAAAGGGAAAAGAGGGTATTGATGAAGACCCAGCGGTTCTCACGCAGATCGACCACGATACCGGCATAAGCCCTGCGCAACTCATCGAACTCGAGCAATCGGGTGCCGTGGGAGGCCCGGATCACATATCCGAACCGGGTCACCTTGAGAAGGTTGCCGAGTTCGAGGTCGATGGTGAGGCCCTGGATCACCTGGTCCGGGTCGAATACCAGGTCGGCTACCGGCCAACCCCGTTCCGCCAGTCGCAACTTCGTGTGGTGGTAGGCGCGCCGCTCCCACTCATAGGTGTTGTAGTGCACCAGCGTGTAGTCGAGGTCGTACCCGATCGCCTTGATCGAGCGGAAGTTCATGGTTCGGTTGCAGAAGATCCCCCGATTGGGGGGAAGGTTGCTCATTGTTTCGTATGCTATATGCAGCGGTGGCCGACCGGGTCGGCCTCGA
>JAHEDM010000203.1 GCA_024641205.1 Actinomycetes bacterium | reverse complement strand
AAGCATCGACGAGTACCGGGGCCGTGAACTTCGTGGCAAGACGGTGTCTGGTGATATGCGGGTCGGCTTGACGCGAGGAGCGCGGGTTGATGTCGATCTGCAGAGTCTGACCGGGAACTTGCGGCTTCCTTCAAGCCCCTCAGAAGCTGTGGTCCGAGATCGACCAACCGTGCGGATCTTCTTCAAGTCGGTCTCCGGCGACTTTGAGCTGATCGAAACGGTTCGTCCCCACCGCGAATCCGAAAGCTAGGAGGCTTTCTTCGTCAAGCGTTCTTCGCCTATTGCACTTTGCAGGAGGCATCGAGGGCAACGTCAGTCGAGAAACGAGAAACGACTCGACTAGGCCGGAGTTCTGAGGGTTACCGCCACACCTGAGGCTCCGACCAGCACGGTCCCGGCAACGTCTTGAATAGAGAACGTCACACCGACGATGGCGTGGGCTCCCCGCGCCAGACCTTCGTCGAGCATGCGGCGTACCGCACCTTCCCGGGCGGCGGCCACTTCTGAGGCGACCGCCTCGGTTGACACCGGATCGATCGAGATGTCACCGGATACCAGACCCAGGTAGATGTCGATGTCCCAACCGGCCACCGATTCTCCGCTCGTCACGATGGGTCGCCAGGTCGAGCGTCCCTCATCATCTTCAACCCACCCCTGGTGAGCCTCCCGATATCGGGTGCCCCATTCAACCGATGAGTCGATCACGGCGGCTGCCTCATGAGTCACTTGGCTTGCGTCACCGTTTTCCATCGATACATCCTCATCGTCGGAAGGTTCGTCCCATCCGACCACACCGATGGCATCTATGGTGGCTTCATCGACGACTGATTCGATAGGCTCGCCTGATTCGTCGGTTGCGGGGGTTTCCGCTTCCCACCAGCCGGCGGCGACTGGTTCCTCTGGTTCGGTGAGCTCAACCGATTCGTCGGTTTCGGTCAGGTCGTCTTCCGGGGAGGCGTCGGCGATTCCGGCGAGCGCCGACCCCAATTCGTCTTCGCTGAGATAGGGCACGGCATCCGAATCAACAAGACCGGCCTGCTCCACTTCCAGGAGATCATCTGTTACTTCTTCGATGGGTTCGATGGTGGTGTCTTCGGTTCCCAGTTGGGTGGCGAGGGCATCGGCGTAGCTGTCGATGTCTTCAGGGGCGGGGGCGGGTTCTTCGAGGAGGTCTTCGGTTACTTCTTCGATGGGTTCGATCGCGGTCGGATCGGAGCGACCGAAAGCTTCGGCCGCTTCTTGAAGTATTGCTTCGGCCTGTTCATCCTGACCAGCGAGGTCGTGCAGTTCGCTATAGACCCCGGGGGAGGAATCCATGTCCACGACCCCGAAGTCGTCCTCGCTCTCCGGTTCTTCCTCGCCCGGCATCTCAAAGCGGTCTTCAGCGAAAGGAACTCGAGCGGTTTCCGGCGTTGCCAGCTCGGCGATCGAAGCTTCGATGTCAATCGGCGGCAAGGATTGGTCGCCGTCTGCTAGATCGCCATCTTCTGACGCCATTGCATCTTCCGTATGAAAGAGGGCAGAGGGCTCTCCTTCAGCATCGGTATCGATGATCATCCACGAAGGCGGTTCTTCCGGTAGGTCATCATCGACGGCCGCCTGGTCGAGAGTGGGATAGGCGGGCACGCCGATTGGCTCGGCGTCAATCAGATCGGATAGGGGAGCTTCCTCAGTGGGGGCCTCATCGGCAAATGGAGGCTCTTCGTCCTGGGATGGTTTCTCGTCGGCCTCGTCGATGTCCTCGGATGCATTCCCCTGGACGGAGCTGACGACGCTTTGGGCGGCGGCAATCATCTGCGAAAGCGGGGTACGTGAGGGAGCCTTGAAGGTGTATTCGTCTTCTTGGTTCTCCGAGGTTTCTTCTTCTGCCTCGTGCACCTCGTCTACGCCGGCCTCGTCGCCCTCTGCCATGGGCTCCACGTCTTCAGGAGTTGCCGACCATCCGTCGCCGTCCTCCTCGTCTTCACCAAGATCGACCCCGTCTTCCAGATCAGAATCGACAACGTACCCATCTTCGGGCTCGGGTTCCTCCTCAGGACCTAGTCCGACCTCGTGATGGGGTGGTGATGTCTCATCTTCCTGCCGCGCGACTTCGATCTCGGTTTCTTCAGAATCCTCGATAGGCAGACCCCAGGGATCGCCTGCAGTAAAGTCGTTGTCTCCCACGTTTCCTCCGCCAGCGAGGATACCCTATGCCCAGCCAAGACAGGTCCTTTCCCCTATGAAGATCTCGATCGTCACGCTCTTCCCAGATTTCTTTGCCTCGCCGCTGACCGTCAGCGTGGTCGGACGCGCGCAGGAAGCAGGCCTTCTCGAGATTTCGCTCGTCGATCTGCGCAGCTTCGGTCTAGGTGGCTACCGCCAGGTTGACGATGCCCCCTATGGGGGAGGTCCGGGAATGGTGCTCATGGTCGAACCTGTGGCTGCCGCACTTGATTCGGTGGGAGACGGCCGCCGGATCCTTCTCACACCGGGCGGCACGCCACTCGACCAGAAGACCCTTGACCGATGGGCGGCCGAACCGCATCTCACCTTCGTCTGCGGCCGATACGAGGGAGTGGATGAGCGGGTAGCCGATCACCTGGTGCACGAGCAGGTTTCGTTGGGCGATTTTGTCCTGGCGGGTGGAGAGGCGGCCGCCCTGGCGGCGGTCGAAGGAGTTGCGCGGCTGCTGCCCGGCGTGCTCGGCAATCCCGAGTCGGTCGGATCAGAGTCGTTTCGCGATGGACTTCTCGAAGAACCGCACTACACGCGGCCGGCAGAGTTTCGTGGATGGCGTGTTCCGGACGTGCTCATCTCGGGAGATCACGCCAGAGTCGATGCGTGGCGGCAAGAACAGCGTTTGCGTCGCACCAAAGAGCGCCGTCCCGACCTCGCGGAAGACGTCTCAGAAGAGATCGATTAGCAACCGCGCACCGGAGTGGTACAATCGTTGCCGGCCGGACGCCTCTGCCGTGCGGCTTCCCGCGAAGGAGTTCCCGAATGAACAAGCTCGATCAACTTGAAAGCGCGTACGTGCGCGACGACCTGCCGGACTTCAAGGCAGGCGATACGGTACGTGTACATGTCCGGGTTGTCGAGGGCGGGCGGGAGCGGGTCCAGCTCTTCGAAGGCGTCGTCATCGCCAGGAAGGGCGGCGGAGTGAACGACACGTGCACCGTGAGGAAGATCAGCTTCGGCGTCGGTGTTGAAAGAGTATTTCCGGTTCATGCCCCGATCATTCAGAAGATCGAAGTTGTCCGGAAGGGTGATGTGCGGCGGGCCAAGCTGTACTACCTCCGTGACCGGGTCGGCAAAGCTGCCCGTATCAAAGAACAGCGCTAAGGGCGGCAGGCTCGTCGAGCCCGTGCCGAAATGAGCGAACCGTCCACACCGCCCGACCCAGACGAATTCGCGTCTGGCGTCCCCGTACCGGAACCACCGGCCAAGAAGAAGAATTCGAGGCTCTCGTTCCTCGTTGAACTGCCGATTCTGGTTCTGGTTGCTCTCGTGGTGGCCGTGCTCATCAAGACCTTCCTGGTGCAGGCATTTTGGATTCCTTCTGGATCGATGATCCACACGTTGGAAATCAACGACCGGGTTCTCGTCAACAAGCTGAGCTACGTCTTCGGTGAACCCGAACAAGGCGACGTCATCGTGTTCGACCCGCCGTTCGGAGTCGAAGAAGAAGCCGAACCGCTGCTTCAGGCCGTCGTTCGTAGTGTGGCCGAGTCGTTGGGTCTGCAAACCCCTGCCGTCGAGGACCTGATCAAACGAGTGATCGCCGTCGGGGGCCAGGAACTCGAAGTCAAGGACAATCAGGTGTTGATCGACGGTGTACCGCTGGACGAGCCGTATCTGGACGAGTCGGCGCTCATGCCCGACTTCGGCCCGGTGGAGGTTCCCATCGGGACGGTGTTCGTGATGGGCGACAATCGGCCCCGCAGCCAGGACAGCCGGCGCTTTGGTCCGATCGACGTCGATTCGATCGTCGGCCGGGCCTTTGTTCGGGTATGGCCCTTCGATCGTTGGGGCGGCCTGTAGCCCTTCTGATAGTTTGGTGTCACACCAACGGGTTAGAACTGGACATGGTCTCGAACGGAAACGAGAAGAAGCTCAGCCGGATGGTTATGATCGCCGATACGGAGAGAGAACTCGCGTTAGCCGACCGAGAGCCACGGAATGAACGAAGAAGACCTCGAACGATACGAATCTGAAGTCGAGCTTCAGATCTACAAGGAATACCGGGATGTGCTCCCCATGTTCCGCTATGTCGTCGAGACCGAGCGCCGCTTCTACCTGGCCAATCGCGTCACGCTGAACAAGCACCAGGAAGACGGTTCGGTGCACTTCGAGGTCGAGCTCGAGGATGCCTGGGTATGGGACATGTACCGGCCGGCCCGATTCCTGCAGAAGGTTCGGGTGCTCACTTTCAGAGACGTCAACATCGAGGAATTGGAACCGGGCGTCCAGCTCTGAATCGTCGGCAACTTGCAGCAACAGGGGAGTTTCTCGCTGCTCATTTCCTCAGTCGCCGCCGGGCCAGCATTGTCGCCCGCAATGTACGGGTGGGGCGCGGTGAAATCGACCTCGTGATCGTCCTGGGCGGACAGCGCATAGCCGTCGAAGTCAAGACGGTTCAAACCGGGGGGCTCGATGACCCGGCGTATGCATTCACCCCTGCCAAAGCAGCTCAGGTCCGTTTCCTCGCCAACCGGCTGGGGATTCCCCGAGTCGACCTGGTCGCCGTTGCGATCCGGCCGTCGGGTATCGATATCCGCTGGATACCGCAGGTTGCCTGAGATAACTCAGCGAAGAGGACGTCGGCGGCGGCGCTGCTCCTTGAACCAGCACCCATGATGCCAATGTCTGCGCAGGTCGGGTTCGTGCTCCGGGATAACGACCAGATGAAAGGTTCCCGCTTCAATGAAGCCGTTGCAGCCCGGGCACGCATAACGTTTGCGTGCCGCGTAGGGCTGGACCGGGCTGACGATTTCGTTTAGTTGGAAAGAACTGCCCATACCACTGCCGCCAGCGCTGCCGCGAGTGCGGCGACCATCATGGCCAGATCGAACAGGGTTCTGCGCTGTTGTCGAAACGGGTTCAGTCCCATGGCGGCCATGGTATTGGCTCTGCCTTTTTGGACCGGCTTTTCCGGCTGCGTTTCATCGAAGGAGCACGCCTGCCTTCGAGTCTCCTACGCTTGTTCCATGTTCATCATTGAAGACACCGACCGGATCCG
>JAHEDM010000202.1 GCA_024641205.1 Actinomycetes bacterium | reverse complement strand
TCACCTTCCGACCGGTCAGACCGGTATCACCGACCGGACCGCCCACCACGAAACGCCCCGATGGATTGACGATGAAATCGAAGTCGTTGTGTGGACCGGGCAGAACGGCCTCCAGCACATGCTTACGGAGATCGTCGTACAGAGTGGTCTGGTCGACATTCGCGGCATGTTGGGTAGAAATCAGCACCCGATGCATACCGATCGGTCTACTTCCTTCGTACTGGACCGTTACCTGGGTCTTGCCGTCTGGCCCCAGGTATCCAAGCGTCCCGTCTTTGCGCACGAAGGCAAGCCGTTCGGCCAGACGGTGCGCCAGTTGAATCGACAGAGGCATCCGCTCGGGCGTTTCATCAACGGCATACCCGAACATGATTCCCTGATCGCCTGCCCCAAGGCCGTCAAGCGGATCGACCGAGCCGTTACGGGTCTCGAAGGACTCGAACACCCCTCCGGCGATGTCGGGGCTTTGCTGCTTGACAATCACTTTGACGGTGCAGGTGTCCGCGGAGAACAACTCGGTCGGGTCGTTGTAGCCGATTTCGCGAACAGCCTGCCGCACCGCAGCCTCGACGTCGATGGTGGCGCTGGTAGTGATCTCCCCCGCGACGATGACAATGTCATTGGTGACCAGCACCTCGCAGGCGACCCGGCCACCGGGGTCCTGCTTCAGGACGGCATCCAGCACCCCGTCGGAGATCCGATCGGCGATCTTGTCGGGGTGGCCCTCGGTGACGGATTCAGAAGTGAAATACCAACTACGCATGGGGGCGAGTATACGGGGGTGTCACCCCTTGGCAGCCCTTTCGTTGAGTTGGCCGGCCAGGTGGTCACACAGGCGGCGGGCCACCTCGACCTTGGTGAGCAGCGGCCACCTTTCGATCGTCCCCTGGCTGTCGATGAGCGCCACCTGGTTGGTGTCGGACCCGAACCCCGATCCTTCTGCGGCAACATCGTTGGCGACGGTGAGGTCAACGCCTTTGGATATCGCCTTTTGGATCGCTGTGTCGTAGGACCCTGTCTCGGCGGCGAAGCCGACCAGATAGGGGCGTTTCTCCAGAGCGACCAGACTGGCCAGGATGTCTGGGGTCGCTTCGAGCCGAATCTCCGGTATCCCGTCCGTCCGACGTAGTTTCGTTTCCTCGATCACGGCCGGGCGAAAATCGGCCACCGCGGCCGCCATGACGACGACATCTACCTCCTGGGCGAGCTTGACCACAGATTGGCCCATCTCTTCAGCAGTTTCGACCTCGACCACCCGGGCACCTGACGGAGGGGGGAGGTCGGCGCTCGACACCAGGATCACGTCGGCTCCGCTTGCTACCGCGGCGGAAGCGATGGCAAACCCCATCTTGCCTGAGGAGCGATTGCCGATGAAGCGCACCGGATCGATCGGCTCACGAGTGCCGCCGGCCGTCACCAGCATACGAACGCCGCTGAGGGGACCTTTCAGAAGCAGCTCGAGCGCCTGCAGGATCTCCTCGGGTTCGACCATCCGGCCCGGTCCGGTGTCACCTCCGGCCAACGAGCCGCTGGCCGGGCCAACCATGGTGCGGCCGTCGCCTTGCAGGACGGCGACATTGCGCCTGGTGGCAGCGTTCTCCCACATCTCGGTATGCATGGCCGGAGCGAGAAGCACGGGGGCAGTCGTGGCCAGAATGGTCGCCGAAACCAGGTCACTGGACAGACCATGCGCTGCTTTGGCGAGCGTGTTGGCCGTCGCCGGTGCGATAATGACCGCCTCGGCCCAGCGGGCGAGCTCGGTATGCGGGCTCACCGAAGCCGCTCCAAACAGCTCTGAGGCAACTCCCTGTCCCGTGATCGCCGCGAACGTCTGGGGGCCGACAAACTGCTGTGCGGACCTGGTCATCATGACCCGGACGTCTGCCCCCCGCTCTACGAGACGGCGAACCAGGTACGCGGCCTTATAGGCTGCCACACCCCCCGTCACTCCGACCAGGATGCGGCGCCCGCTGAGCACCCTTACTCTTCGACGCGCTCGACCGCCACCTTGCCCTGGGCGATTTCCTCCAAGGCGATCGTGAGCGGCTTGTGACTCAACGAATGGACCTGGGGTGGCACGAAGTGGCCGATGCCTTCTCCCAGCTGGTTGAAATAGGCGTTGATCTGGCGCGCCCGGCGAGCGGCAACGACCACGAGGTCAAACCGGCCGCCCGTCTGCTCCAGGACGTCCTCAATGGGTGGTTGAATCATCTGTCAGCTTTCGTGTGCGGGGCCTTCAGTATACGCAGGATCCGTTTCACCGCATCCTCAACAGAGTCGTTGACCACGATATGATCGAATCGTTCCTCGGCCACTTCCAGTTGCCAGCGGGCGATCACCAGCCTGCGAGCGATGTCTTCGGGCGGCGTGTCGCCCCGGCTCCGCAGCCTTTCCTCAAGTGCCTCGATGGTCGGCGGCGTCAGAAATAGCATGAGCGCATCCGGAAAGGATGCCTTGACCTGTACGGCCCCCATGACCTCAATGTCGAGTAAGACGTCGTCTCCTGCCGCGATGCGGTCGAGCACCGGTTCCCGAGGAGTCCCGTAGAAGTTGCCGCTGTACTCAGCCCACTCCAGCAGCTCCCCACCGTCACGCAGTCGCACGAACTCGTCGGTATCGACGAAGTAGTACTCGATGCCTTCTGTCTCTCCCGGCCGGGGGCGGCGGGTCGTTGCTGAAACAGAAAAATAGAATGGATACCGTTCGGCAAGCGCGTTGACCACGGTCGACTTGCCGACGCCAGACGGACCGGAGACCACGATGAGCCGCCCGGGGGCGGCAGGATCAGGAGAACTCTTCGAGCAGTGCGGCGCGCTGGCGCTGCCCAAGTCCGCGGATCCGTCTGCTGTCTGCGATGGCATGGCCCTCCATCATCCTCTTCGCCTTCACTTTGCCGGTTCCGGGCAGCGAGGACAGAACGGCAAAAACCTTCATCCCAGCCACGATGGGATCCCCATCGGCACGCTCGAGTAGTTCCGGAAACGAAATCGAGCCTGTCTTCAACAAATGTTTGAGCTCAGCGCGGACTCTTCTCGCTTCTGCGGCCTTGGCCAGGGCGGCCGCCCGTTGCTCGCTTGATAGTTCCGGCGGTGCCATACGCCTCCATATTCAGGTGTATCCGCACTCTACCAACCCAAACGCTTGGTCAGGCCAAAGACGCCAGGATAGAGCGGGCCGCCGCCGCTGGATCGGCCGCACCCAGGATCGGTCGGCCGATCACGAGATAGTCGGCGCCGCGCTCCATTGCTTCGGCAGGACTGGCGATGCGGCGCTGATCGTCACCGGCAAACGCGGGCGGGCGGATGCCGGGAGTGACCTTGAGCAGTTCAGGCGCAACCTGGGCGATGACCCCCAGTTCGGTGGGAGCGCACACAACGCCTTCACAACCCGCCCCGGCGGCCAATTTCGCCAGCCGGGCCGTCTGCCTTCCGGGGCTGCCCGACACGCCCGTCTCAGTGAGGTCATCACCGGTCATGCTGGTCAATACGGTCACCGCCAGGAGCCCCGACGGTCTCCCGGCGGCTCCTTCCTCGAGGCCTTCCGCGGCGGCGTTGAGCATGCGGCCACCGCCGGAGGTGTGAACGGTCACCCACCTGGCTCCCAGCCTGCTCAATTGTCGAGCGGCCCGCGCCACGGTCGACGGTATGTCGTGCAGTTTTGCGTCTGCAAAGACTGGCTTGCCGAGGGCTGCTATTGCTGCAACAACGCCCGGTCCGGGGCCCATGAGCAATTCGAGCCCAACCTTGAATCCCCCCACATAAGCGTTCAAGAGCTTCGCAAGTCGTACCGCCTCCTCAGCGGTGCCGACGTCCAATGCCACCAGGATGGGATTTCGATCGTTCACCATGGCTGCATACCTCCGATCAGATCTTGGAGCCGGTCCACTCCGTTTCTGCTGCAATATGCCCGCAGTTGTTTCATGACCATCCTGCCTACCCGCGGACGTTCGAAGTGGGCGGTTCCGATGGCAACCGCCGACGCCCCGGCCAGCAGGTATTCGACGACGTCCGAACCGCTCCGCACTCCCCCACATCCAACGATCGGAATCGTTGGAAATGCATCGCGCACTTGTAGAACACACCGGAGGGCGATCGGCTTGAGAGCAGGGCCTGACAACCCGCCGGTCGTTCGGGTGAGCAAGGGCTTTCGCGTTTCTATGTCGATGGCTGCCGCCGAGATGGTGTTCGTCAACACGAGCCAGTCTGCACCACTCTCCACGGCTGCACCGGCGATACCGACGATGTCCTGGGCGTTCGGAGACAATTTGGCGCCGATCGGTTTGTCGATTGCACTTCTGACGGCCTTGACCACAGCGGCGGTTGCCCCGGCATCGAGTGCCCAAATCGACTCCCCGGCCAGATTGGGGCATGACAGGTTGATCTCAACGGCTTCGACTTCGGTCGCCGCCAATTGGCCTGCAACATCGACGAACTCGCCGACCGTTTTTCCGACTGCGGAACCCCACACGGGAACCGGGAGAGACTCCAGGAGCGGGCCGATCTCGTCGACCCAGGCTGCGACGCCCGGGTTTTCGATTCCGATCGCATTCAGCATCCCTGCACCGGCATTCGCCAACCGCGGGGCCGGATTGCCGGGCCACGGCGTACCGCTCACGGACTTGGCCACGGCCGCCCCATAGGCTTCGAGGGCACCGACCCGGGCGAAGTCGACCACCGAACCAACCGTCCCGGAGGCAGCGATCAGCGGTGAACGAAGTGCCACCGGTCCGAGCATCATCGACATGTCGGTCATCGACGCCACTCCTGCAGGCTCCGGACCCGGTAGGTACCATCGCGATCGGCCTGCAGGCTCCTCGCTACCGCCAACGCTCCGGGAACGGTTGTGATACACGGGATGCCTCTTCGGCGAGAAGCCGCCCGGATCAGACTTCCGTCGCTTCTCGCCCTTCGACCCTGCGGTGTGTTGACCACCAACGCAACCTTTCCCGATTCGATCCTGGCGGCACTGTGGTCGTCCCCCTCGCCGACCTTGGCGACCGGTTCCGTTGCCACGCCGTGGTGGGCCAAATACCTGGCCGTCCCGGCTGTGGCCATCAGCCGAAACCCGAGCATGGTGAAGGCCTGAGCGACTGCCAGTCCGACGGCTTTGTCCCGATCGGCCAGGGAGAGGAACACGACGCCCTCTTCGGGGATCACGTGCCCGGAGCTCAAGAGAGCCTTGGCATAGGCGGTCCCGATTTCCTGGGCAATTCCCATCACCTCTCC
>JAHEDM010000201.1 GCA_024641205.1 Actinomycetes bacterium | reverse complement strand
CATGCTCCCGGCCGCAGCAGCTTCGTAGTCGAAGAGATTCAACAGTTGTATGGGGCACCTCGCCTGATCGACCGGCCGAGTCTACGACCCGGTGCCGATGCAGGTGCCGTTGCCGGCTGTGTGCTCACGGCTCAGCTGCTCTTCACCACGCAGGTAGTGACTCCCGGAAGGGCAAACTGGCTTTTGTGTTCCTTGCGGTTGTATGTGCCCGAGGTGCGCTGGTTGATTGCTGTGGTCGGGTGGTAGGCGACCAACTGAGGGCCGGCGATCAAGAGTCACCCGGCTTCAGTCGGTCTTGTCGGGCTTGTCGGGCTTGTCGGTCTTGGTTTCGGTTTCGTCGGCTCTGTCTTCGGCTTTGGCCTCGGCTGTTTCGTCCTTGTTGGGGGCCCTTTCGGCGGCGTCGGCCTTTTCGTCGGCCTTGGTTTCGGCGGCGTCGGCCTTTTCGTCGGCCTTGACGAGGGCCGAGGGCCGTCGGTCCGAGAAACCGTATGCGGCGGCCGCAGGCGTTTCGCCACAGGCCGTCTTGGGATCGAATGATGTCCCGGAGTGGTCTCGAGCCGCTTCGGAGACGCAATCACCCCACATCTGCAACGCCGTGGCGTATTCATGGACGTTTTCGACAAGCGCCTCGGTCGCGGGCATTGCTTCTTCCGTCGCTGCCAACGCCTCTGGCTTCACCGGTACGTTGGCTTGGAGGAGAGTCTGAGCGGTTGCCGCCGCCTCGAAAGGAGCGGAGGGAGTGTCCCGGGGCATGGTCGCGGCAACGCCGCCTACGGCCGCCACAGCCACCGCGCCGAGCAACAGTTTGGCGAGGAATCCCGACGAGAGGATGCCGACGAGCGCCGCCCGACGGGTGATTCGATTTGTCCCACCCGATGATCGCTCAAGCCCACACCGCGCACAAAGAGAAACGCCACTCATACGCACTGCGGCTGGCGCAGCGCAAACCCTGCATCGTTCAGGGCTAGTTCGTTTCATGTGTTCATTGTACTTACCACTTTTAGTGGTGTCGTCGCTACTTATTGTCGATACAAACCGTCTAGTTCGTTTTCTTCACTTGTTCACGACGGGGTCGGGGGGTTGGCGGGCTATCCACTTGCGAATCGGCCTGCGAGACTGCACCGGCGAGGGGATACATCCATGGACAGCCGGCAGATACCGTACGAAAAGCGCAGATCTCTGACGGGAGCGCTCACCTTCCTCGCGCTGGCCCGGCTCGTGCTGAATACCGGCTATCGCTTCATCTATCCCTTTCTACCGGTGATTGCCCGAGGTCTTGGTGTTCCGCTCACCCAGGCCGGGTTGCTCGTCTCGGCCAGATGGATCACCGGGCTGGCCACGCCGGCCGTCGTTCGGGTCCTCGGTCGCGGGGAACGCCGGCACCGGCTGATCGCCGCAGGTTTGACGATGTTCGCCACAGGGGCAGTTGTCACGGCTGCCACGGGTGTATTCGCCGGGGCTCTGGTCGGGTTCGTCCTGTTGGGCCTCGGTAAGCCAATCTTCGACGTCGCTGCCCAGGCCTATCTCTCGGATCGAACTCCGTATCCGGTGCGGGCTCGCTACCTGGGCGTCATCGAGCTGACGTGGGCAAGTTCATTGCTGCTTGGGGCTCCGGCGGCCGGTTGGCTCATCGCCCGCTCGGGATGGGCAGCCCCATTCTGGGCGATAGCAGTCCTGAGTGTTCTCGCCCTTCTCGCCATGCGTTGGGTCATCGAGCCGGATTCTGGGTCGGCGACGCAGGCCCGACCGAAATTGGCTTTGGATCGGAGCGCGTTGGCTCTGCTGGCCGCCATCGGTCTCTACTCGGGAGCTTCCGAGATCATGTTTGTTGTATTCGGGGCCTGGCTCGAAGATGGCTTTGGGCTCTCGCTTCTCGGGCTGGGGGCGGCCGGAGTGCTCCTCGCCGTCTCGGAACTGGTTGGGGAAGGATCGACTCTGATGTGGACCGATCGGATTGGCAAACGGCGGTCGGTTGCAATCGGGTTAGTGGTTTCTGCGGTGGCCTACGTGCTGCTGTCTTTCACCAATGCCTATTTCGCGGCCGGCATGGCGAGCATGGCGCTGGCCCTGGCCGGTTTCGAATTCACCATTGTCTCCACCTTCCCGCTTGCTTCAGAAGTGCGTCCCTTGGCCCGCACCCGGTTTCTGGCGATTCTGGCCGTCGGTATGGGACTCGGACGGGCGGTCGGAGCGTGGATAGGGCCTTTCCTCTACGAAAGGTCCGGTTTGACCGCCAACACACTGGTGGCCGCGGCGGCCAATGTTGTCGCACTCGTCCTGCTGCTCGGGTGGGTGCGCGAAGCAAAACCCGAGGGTTGAGGTTCGGCGGTTGGTTCGTCAGCTCCCGGGGAGGGCGGTGGCGATCAGCACGACTACCGATCGACCATTGACCTGGTAGGTGAATTCGCCGACCCGGGGAGCCCGGGGAGGAAGCGTGATGTCGTTGGGGGATTCCAGCGCGGTGTCGACGACCCGGCACCATCCACTTGTCGCCCAGTCCGGCAATTCAGGCAGCTCGAAATCCAGCCGGTCCCGGTAGGCATTTAGCGCAACGTGCATCAGAACATCGCCGGGAAGGCTGGACGCCGACAGGGCCAGGCTGTGCGAGTCGTCCCGGAAATCCGGGCTTTCCAAACTGACTCCGTGCAATTTGATGCCCGCCTGCTGGGTCAGTTCTTCCAGCGAAAGATGGTGCTCGCGAGTGAACGATCCGCGGATGAAACGAAGCCGTATCAATTCCTTGACGAATCGGTGGATGTCGGCGTGGGTCTCCAAGTTCGACCAGTCGAACCAGCTGACTTCATTGTCCTGGCAATAAGCGTTGTTGTTTCCGTATTGAGTGCGCCGCACCTCGTCCCCCATCAGAATCATCGGAGCGCCGAGCGACAACAGATCAATCGCCAGGAAGTTCTTGATCTGTCGTTTCCTCATCGCCTCGATAGACGGGTCGTCCGTTGGTCCCTCAACTCCGTAATTGCTGGACAGGTTGTAGTCGGAGCCGTCCCGGCTGTCCTCCCGGTTGCCTTCGTTGTGCTTGGTGCTGTAGGAAACGAGATCCTGAAGGGTGAAGCCGTCGTGGCTGGTGACGAAGTTGATGCTTTGTTCGGCCTCGCGGCCGTCATCGCGATAGAGGTCGGGGCTGCCCAGCAATCGGTCGGCTAGGCGGCGAACCATCTTCTCGTCGCCGCGAACGAAGGCTCGGACGTCGTCGCGGAATTGACCGTTCCATTCCTTCCAGCTGTCTCCGATGAAATGGCCCACCTGGTAGAGCCCGGCAGCATCCCAGGCCTCAGCGATGAGTTTGGTCCCCGCCAAGGCCGGATCCGATTCGATATCCCACAACACCGGCGGATTGGGTACGGGCTGACCGGCCTCATCGCGAGAGAGGATCGAAGCCAGGTCAAACCTGAACCCGTCGACGTGCATATCGTTTACCCAGTAGTGGAGGCTGTCCAGGATCAAACGTCGCACGATCGACTGGTTGGCGTTGAGGGTGTTGCCGGTGCCGGCGAAGTTGGCATAGCTGCTTCCGTCGGCCTCCATGATGTAATAGGCGGAGTTCTCGAGTCCCCGGAAGCTCAACGTTGGCCCGCCTTCACCGCCTTCGGCGGTGTGGTTGTAGACCACGTCGAGGATCACCTCGATGCCGGCTTTGTGGAGCGCCTTGACCATGTCGCGAAACTCGTCTAGCGATGCCAGAGGGTCGCCACACGAGCTGTATCGGCAGTGCGGAGCGAAGAACGATACGGGGGAATAGCCCCAGTAGTTGGTGAGTCCGGCGGGAGCGTCCTGCCAGTCGAACTGGAACACGGGTAGCAACTCGACTGCAGTAATGCCGAGGTCTTGAAGATACGGGATCTTCTCGATCAATCCGGCGTAGGTCCCGCGTTTCTCGTGGTCGAGCCCCGAGCTCGGGTGCTTGGTGAATCCACCGACGTGCATCTCATAGATGACCGTCTCGGCAAATGGCCGGCGGAGATGTGTATCGCCTTCCCAGTCATACGTCGAGACATCGGCGACCACGCTCTTGAGGGCGTGCCGGTCATTCGGTCCCGGTCGACAGGCTTCGCTTCGGCGATAATTGGACGGAGTGGCGATGGCCCGCCCGTATGGGTCGAGGAGCACTTTGGTTGGATCAAAGCGGAGGCCTTGAGCCGGATCGGCCGGGCCGTAGGCCCGATATGCATAGAGCTGTCCCGGACCCAGGTCCGGGACGAAGACATGCCAGTAGTGGTAGGTCCGGTGGCGGCGCGGGTCAAGGGAGATAACCCGGGATGGCGCGGCGGCGTCGACATCGTCGTACAGCAGCAGTTCCAAGCGGTCGGCACTACGCGAGTAGATGCTGAAGTTGACGCCGTCTGGTTCGACCAGAGCACCCAGCGGGTAGGGACATCCAGGATATTGCTCCGCCATGGGCACCTCTCGAGTACTACGTCATGGATTCTCGCGCGTTCGGGCTTTTGCGAAGCCGGTCTACGGCTTTGGCTCCAGCTGGTCGAGCGCATCGACCAACGCGTTGAGACGCTTGGCCAGCGCCTTGCCCATTTCGCCGAGAGTTTCTTCGGTGACGGGAGGGTCGATGGTGCGACTTCGGGTTGGGCGGCGCCGTTTGGGAGAGCTGTCTCCGCCGTGCGCTCTTTGCCCGGTGGCCGATCGGGTCCCGGACGTCTCGATCTTCGGCTGCGTTTTGGGTATGGACATGCGCGCTCCTCAGGAAGGTGTCGAGGAGGAGGAGGCCTCGGCGTCGCTCGCTTCTCGGGTGATGCCATCATCGACTTGGACGACCAGGTAGTGGTGGCGCTCATCGAGGGCATCGATAGCGCATGGCCCACACAGGGGCTTCTGTTCGTAGATGACCAGCGCCGGACTGGCACACCGCTCGCACAGGATCTCGCTCACCGTCTGGCCCGCCGTTCGCCGAACCGCCAGCTGAGACCCACCGGCGCCGCGACCTCGTCGAGGACGACCGCCAACTTGGGCCGGTCGAACAGGACGGGCTGGACCTCAGCCGATGAGAGACGAACGCTGGTCGGAGGGAGCGGGTTGATGCTGACCTCTCCGCAGCTGCGGCATACCTGACGCTGCAGGTCGGCTCCGACGTTGTGGACGCGGTACTCGTGGGTGTGTTTTGCGGACCGGTTGTTCTTTGCGCTTGTGCCGAACACATGGCCTCCCTTCGCCATTCGATCGTTTCGACCGATGGCCGCAAACCTCAAGGAGGGTTAGTTCGATTGTCAACGGGACTAGTACCGGTCGAACTCAGGCCGTCCGGGTTTTTGGCGTCGCACGACCACGGTGTTCGTAGCCGTGC
>JAHEDM010000200.1 GCA_024641205.1 Actinomycetes bacterium | reverse complement strand
AAAGGGAATCCTCGGTGTGGGCGGTACTGGGATCGAACCAGTGACCTGTGCCGTGTGAACGCGAATCCGAAACCACCGGTCATCAACGACTACCACCGAACACCCACGGTTGTCTGGTTTCTCACCACCGGTTGTTCACGGTCATCACCGGTCACTGCTGGTTGTCATGTGGCCGCAGCCAAGCTCACCGGCGGTGGACTACTCCGCCAGCAGGAACTCGGTGGCTTTCTCGACGCTCATCGCCTGACCCTGGTCGTAGGTCTGTCTGTAGCGCTCCTCTCCGAGGGCGTCGGTGGCGGCTTCGATTCCCGGCTGGAGCTGGCGTTGGTAGAAGGGCGCCTTCTGCATGACGAGGTGACGATCTCCCGCCCCGAAGAGCACGGCGGCCCGCTCGCCGTCACCGCTGACACCGGCGAACAGTCCTGCCTGGAGGAAGGCCAACCCGGAAGTCACACTTGCTCCCATCTCCAACGCGGTGCGAGCCGAGATCCGATTCAGCCCGATCGCGCGCTCGCGATCGCCGACCAGCCACACGGTGAACGCCAGATTGTGTAAAGCCGTGGGCCGGATGAGTGGATCGGCCCCGGGTACATCGGCAAGCTCGATGCTCTCATTGGCGTAGCGGAGCTTCTCATCGGCACTCAGGTCCCCGACGTTGGGGATGAACATGTTGGCGTGCATATGGCCGTAGGTGTCACCGATGGCGATAAAGCGGCGCCTTCCCTCTTCGAGCATTTCGCGAACTTCATCGCTTTCATCACCGCCCCAAAGTCGCGCCTGGCCGGTCAAGGTCAACGGCCACGCAGCCCCCTCTTCGTACTTGATCCGGCCGCAGATCTCGAGGCTCTCCTGCAGCAGCTCGAGCGCCCTGGGTACATCACCAACCGAGAACGCGAGGTGGCCGCTGCGAGCGAGGGCGTAGGCGAGGCCCTGTTCGTCGCCGATCTTGCGGTAGATGGCGGCGGCCTCATCGGCCCACGGAATCGCCTGGTCGTAACGGGTTGCGAACATGAGCAGGAACGACGCCGCCGTCAGCGTGTCGGCGCGCGATCGAGTCTCGCTGCCGCCGGATACCTCGATCATCCGTTCGAGGCGGCCTATGCCCCGGTCGAGTTTGCCGGAGAACAGCCAAACGTGCCCGAGCGGCCAGCCCATGTCGAGGGCCTCGTTGAGCCGCCCGGTTTCCATGAGACGATCGAACGCCGCCTCGTAGTCGGCCAGCTCTGCCTCGATCGTCACCCTCGCCTGCTTTCGCCCGCTGCCGAACACCGCGCCGCGCAGCTCACGGCATCGGTTCCGGTAATGCTCGTCATGGCGCTCCACAGCGCCAGCCCACCAACCTTCCTCCTGCAGGTGCCCACGTGCGTACAGGCGCATGGTTTCGAGCAGGCGGTAGCGGGACGGCGATCCCTGAACGGTCTGGAGGAGCGATGCGCCGACCATCCGCCGAAGCAGATCGATCGCCGCCACCTCCGATGGCAAACCCACCACGGCTCTGGCTGCCCCGGCCGAGAACGGCCCCTCGAAGACGCCGAGCGAGTCGAACGCTCTTTGCTCATCCGGTGTGAGTAGGTCGTAACTCCAATCGAGCGACGCCTGGAGGGATTGATGCGCCGGCCGTTCGACCCGCTGGTCGGCCAGCAGGAGGAAACGCTCCTCTAGATGGCGGTCGATCTCGGCGGGCGCCAGCACGTCGACCCGGGCGGCGGCCAGCTCGATGGCCAGGGGGATCCCATCCAGATGCCGGCATATGGAGGCGACCTCCGGTTGGTTCGCCCCCCCGAGGGTGAACTCGGGGCGAACCGCGGCGGCGCGGACTGCGAAGAGCCGTTCGGCGTCTTCGGGCGGAGCTCCCTCGGACGATGTGCTGAGGCCACCGAGAGGGAACCGGATCTCGCCTTCCCGGCCGAGAACCTGCCGGCTGGTCGCCAGGATCTTCAACCCAGGTGCCGCCTGCAGGAGCCTCACCGCCAACTCACCGGCCGCCGACGCGACGTGCTCACAGTTGTCCAACACGATCAAGGCGACATGCGAGCGGAGGCGACTCACCAGATCGTCGCCGCGGTCTCCACCGGGCGACTTGACGATCTGGAGAGCGGCCGCGGCTGCCTCGGCTACGGCGTCGGGACCCGACACCTGTGCCAGATCGACCAGCCAAACTCCGTCGGAAAAGCCTGCTCGGAGCTTCCATCCTGCTTCGACTGCCAGCCGGGTCTTGCCGGCGCCCCCCGGCGCCACGATCGTGACGAGGCGGTGTTCGTGAATGGCCTCGTCGAGCTGGGTCAGCTCGACATCCCGCCCGATGAAGCTGCTCACTGGGGTGGGTAAATTGGTCGGGGGCGGAGCTGAGTCGGGCTCGAGGGCCGGGTCCTGCAAAAGGATCTGCTCCTCCAGCCGGGCAATCGACGGGGAGGGCTCGAGACCGAGTTCCTCTGCGAGGATTCGCCGAAGCCGCGTGAAGGTTCGCAGCGCCTCGGCCTGCCGACCCGCCCGATAGAGCGAGCGGGCTAGTAGCTCCCAGAGTCGTTCCCGATAGGGGTGCTCCTTGCTTAGCATTTCCACGTCGATCACCGCTGGCTTCCCCCCGGCACGAAGCTCGGCTTCGATCCGGTCCTCGATGGCCCGGAGGCGCATCTCCTCGAGTCTCGCCGCTTCAGGGTTGACCGTCTGAAGATCCTCGAAACCCTCGTACGGTCGGCCACGCCACCCCTCAAGTGAGGACTCAATGAGGTCGATCGCCCGGGCCGGGTCCGACGCCACCAAGCGCCGAGCCCGTTCGAGGCCGGCTTCGCACTCAATCGCGTCGAAGGTGTCGCCGTCCTCCGGGTCCAGCAGGTAGCCACCGTCGACCCGCACGATGCGGTCTTTGCCGAGCACCCCTCGCAGATTCGACACATAGGTATAGAGGGAATCACGAGCGCCGTCGGGTGGAATCTCGCCCCAGATCTCGGTAACGATCCGGTACGTCGATACCACTCGCCCAGCTGCCAGGAGGAGCAGGGCAAGGACCGACCGTTGGCGAGGGCCGCCGAGCGGCAGAGCCGCATCGCCGCAGCGCACCTCCAGTGGGCCCAACACAGAGAACTGCATGCCTCTTGTGAGTCTACGGACTCCTCATCGAGGTGTTGCGCTGGTCCCATCGGGAATCGGCACTAGCTCCCTTCGCTGAACATACGCATGACCTCTGCGTCCTCGAAGGGATAGTGAACCATGACCGATGTGTACAGCCCGTTCTCGTCGAAAGTGCTGAGTTCGATCCCTTGCAGGTCGAACGGTTCCCCGTTGCGTGCCGTTCCCGACCAGGTCCACAATGAGCCGCCCATTGAACCGTCTTCGGACAGCCACGAGGTCCAGGTCCGGATGGTCGCGTCCACCTGACCAAACAGCGTGTTCCGCCATCCGGACCGCCATCCGATTGACCCGAACGCAGCGTCGCCATATACGGTGCCGGAAGCGGCCATCTCGTCCAATAGGTCGAGAACTTCGCCTTCGGTTCCGAACGCCCCTGGATCGGCGATGATGGCCATGCCGGCTTCCTGAGTCGCTTGCGCCTTCTCGTAACGTGATGCCTTGGGCGTCGCCGTCGCCTCGGCCGCCAGCTCATCACGTTCGGCGGTCATGTCGGCTAATTGAACCTCCACCGCCGCCAGTTCTTGTTCTAGATCCTGATACTCATCCGATTCAGTGACATCGCTAGCACAACCCGCCAGCGCCAAGACGACCACTGCCAGCAGGATCCAGATTGCCTTGGTTCTCATTGCGACACCTCCTTCTCTTGCACCATCGCTCCACCACCTCAAGAGAAACCAAAAAAAACCAGCTCTCTGAGGACTCACTCACACGGTTTGGGGGAGCCTCCAACGGGTTCCCCCAAACGCGTGATGCTCGATCGTGGTTCTACTCGCCCACCGACCGCTGGGATGCGTCATAGGAGATCCAACCGTCACCGGTGACCTCCATGTAGGTGGTTGAAGGGTCGAACCAACCTGCTTCGGCAACAACTCCACTCGCGCCGGCAAACCGGCCGGTACCGCCGGTAATGATCAATTCTTCTGCGAACGTCGTTTCACTAGTCATGACGCCGTCATACGTCCCGTACAACTGGTCACCGTTCGCCGAAGTGATCACCACCACCGCGTCCCCGAACGTGCCGAGGAACAACTGAAAACAATGCTCCGTCGTCCACGACACCCGGCCCAGATGACTGATCGTCCCGGTCCCCGCACTCGTGCTGACCCATTGCGAAGGCTGGCTGCACCGCCCGTCGAACGTATCCCCACTCGCGAAATCCTCGGCATACACGATTCCCGTCGCATACCCGCTGAGGTCCTCCTTCAAGGGACGTTCCGTCAACGACGCGGCAACCGCTGCCGGCACCGTCGCCACCAGCAAAGCAACAATCGCGAAGACGACCGTGATCGATCTCGTGTTTCCTCTGGTCATGGAAACCTCCTTTCACGATCCAGCGTCACCTCCCGACCTCAAGAGAATCCAAAGGCCGCGTTCAGCCACCGTGGCACCGCTTGTACTTCAGCCCCGACGCGCAGGGACATTGTTCGTTGCGGCCGACCTTCTGGCTGATCGTTGTGGACCCTGGCGACAGCCTCGACGCCAACTCGATTCGCCGCTCCTGTGCTGCTATCTCGTTCTCCCTGAGGCGCAGCCGCTCGTCTCGCCTGCGGATGCGCTCCTCTGCCGCCTTGACCTCGCGCTCACGCGCATCGACAGAAGCATGTCATAGCGCTCGAATGCCCACGGAATCCAAGTGGTCTCGGAATACAGTGCGATTCACCTCGAACCATGCTGTGTGAAGACGGAACAAGGACCCTGCAACAACAGGCGAATCGGCGGAATCCCCAGCTAGATCAGGGGATTTCGCCTGTCGTCGATTCTGCTCCTCCACGGTCGTTTTCCGTTGTCTGACGGACACTTTGACGGACACGCTGCGGCCCGGGACCTCCTTCGCGTATCGGACTCGAAGACTCGGTCTTGGGCCTTGACGGGCACTTGCCGGCAACCACGGTCGAGTCCCCATAGGGTTCCGCCGAGAAGCTGATCGTCCGAGGTTTGCGCTCAGTCCGAGATTGTGCCGGATGTGATGCCCTGAGAGCCGCTGTCCTCCGACACGAGGTCGACGAGATCGTCGAGATTGAGAACGGTCCCGCGTTGCCATGCAGCGCCGAATTCATCGGGCCCCATGGCCTTGCGTATGTCGTCGCCAAGGCCCGCGATGTCGTCATGGCGGGGTCGTGTCGGGAACGATCCGTCAACGGCCCGATGTACGGATTCTGCGGCGAGCGCAGACGCAGCGAGGTCAGGTT
>JAHEDM010000199.1 GCA_024641205.1 Actinomycetes bacterium | reverse complement strand
ATCGAGTGGATTCGTGAAGACGCTCGCTCGAACCGACAGGCCGTGTCTTACCGCGCCGCGCTGAGGAAACAGAGGTCCGTACAGAGATATCAGGAGCGCCGCGGAAGGCTCAAGCAGGCGGTTTTGGGGAACCGCATCCGGCCGATTCGAGTGACCCTTCTTGGGTTGGTTCGACTGACTGATCTGCGCTACTCACTGGAGCGAAGCGCCCAGAGGCTGTGGGTTACCGTTGATCGGTATTTCACCGAATCCCAACCCCGGATTCTCGAGCGACGGGTGCGGCGCCGTTTGAGGTTGGACAAAGCGAGGCTCGATCGGCGCGTACGTCGGCTGCGGCAGAGCGCCGCGCGAAACCCTAGCTTCGGCAAGCCGGTCCGCAGGCGTAGGGGAAAGGGCAACTGGCGGCGAGACTTGCCCGAGTTCGACGATTACGAGGCCGTCGTCGGGCCATTCCTCGACCGCTTGAACGCGGATGTGCTCCACGCTCACGACGTGCATCTGCTCGGAGTGGCGGCCCGGGCCACGGCGCGGGCCCGCTACCGGGGTAGGGACACGAAGCTCGTGTATGACGCACACGAGTATGTGGCAGGCCTGGCTCGCTACAACCCACGCCTCGTCGATGCGTTTGTTTCCGTGGAGCGGGAGTACCTCCGCCGGGCCGACCGCATCATCACAGTATCGGAACCGCTGGCCGATTTGCTCCAAAGCGATTTCCGGCTCGGCCAACGGCCAAGCGTTGTGATGAACATCCCGATTTTCGAGGGTGCCGACGCCGCCGTACCTTCGCTCTATGGTGCTGCCGCAGTGCCGGTTGACGCACAGATCATGGTCTACTCGGGCGGCATGGACGAAGCGCGGAATGTTCACACCGTCGTGGCGGCCCTCCCTCTCCTGCCCGAAGCCGTCCATCTCGTCCTCGTTGCAAAAGCGAAGACGGGTTATGTGTTGTCTCTCCTCGACCTAGCGAAGGAACTAGGCGTCGAGCATCGCCTGCACGTCGCTCCCTTCGTCGGACCTCACGACGTAGTTGCCTACCTGTCCGAAGCCACGATAGGTGTTCATCCGATGATCTCATCGAAGATGAATCACCAAATCGCGCTGCCCAATAAGCTCTTCGAGTACCTTCATGCCGGCCTGCCGATCTGTGTCTCCGACAATCGAGCGATGGTGGAGTTCGTCGTCGGTACCGGCATCGGCGAATGGTTCGAGGCAGAGAATCCTCAGAGCCTGGCCGATGCCGTCACCAAAGTGCTCGGGGATCGCGAGAAATACGTGCGAGCCCGGTACGAAGATCCTGAACTGTTGCGGCGCTATTCGTGGGAAACGCAGGAGGAGATCCTGCTGGATTTGTACCGTGGACTTCTGGACCGGCCCGATTTAGAGGCCTTGTCGCACGGACTCGCCTCGATGCGGAACGACGACGGCGTGGCGCTCGCTATTGGGCCGCATAATCAAGCTGGTCAGGCCCACATGTGGGCGCAAGGCCTCGCGAGGGATTATCCAGGGACCCTTGCATCGGTGTTCATGGTTGTACGGCCCCAGAAGCTGGCATTTCCGGCTACCTACCCGATCCTGATCTCTGAATGGCGGGATCCAGCATGGCAGTGGAGCCACAAGCAAAGGCTTCTTCAAGAGTACACGCACGTGCTCTTCGAATCGGGCTCCTCACTCCTGGGGGGCCGCAAGGACTCATATTTCGACGCCGATCTGGCCGAGCTTGCCCATGCAGGTATCAAAGCGGGACTGATTTTTCACGGTTCGGACATCAGAGATCCGGCCATTCATCGAGAGTTGGTTGCCGTTAGCCCGTTTCGTCTTCGTGACGAACTGACCACCCGCTTGGAGCTCTCTGCCGCTGCGATGTTGGAGCGAGTGGAGTCGACCGAACTCCCCGTCTTCGTCTCGACCAAGGACTTGTTGGACTACATCCCCGATGCCGGGTGGCTGCCGCAGGTGGTCGACCTGGAAAGCTGGCAGTCTGATGAATTGGAACTCGGGTCGCGTCCCCCCATCGTGGTCGCAGTTCCAACTAACGAGCGGCTCAAGGGAGCTGAGTTCGTTGATGAGATCTGCCGCAGGATGGCCGACGACCGGCTCATCGAGTACCGCCGCTATGCCAATGTGACTCCGTCGAGAATGCCTGAAATCATCTCTTCCGCAGACATTGTGGTTGACGGTATCGTGCTCGGCCTCTATGGCACTACTTCTGTGGAGGGGATGGCGTCTGGTCGCCTGGTGATGGCCAATGTCGACCGAATTGTCGGCAAGCCGGGCGATTCTCCCCCCATTGTGAACGTGGATCCATTGACCTTCGAGGAAACGCTGCTCGATATCGTTGAACGACCCGGTTCCTATCGGGAGTTGGCCGAGCGTGGACCGGAGTACGTTTCCATCTTCCACGACGGTCGGTATGCTGCCCGACAGCTCGCAGGTTTTCTTGGAGTCGAGGTCCCGGACTCTCTTGCCGGCGATCTCGCCGTCTAGCGTTTTACTCGCTGACTGCGAAGACAACTGATCCGAACGGCGCACAGTCTCGCGAGCGGACTGGTGGGTGACCAGCGGCGGCCGCTATTATCGGGCAGGTCTTTCCCCAAGGAGTCGAAATCTCTATGTCCGCGTTCATAGCGCCATCCGCCGACGTATCCCCCGATGCTCGCATCGGCGATGGCTGCAAAGTCTGGCATGGTGCTCAGATCAGAGAGGGGGCGGTTGTCGGTTCGGGTTGCATTATTGGCAGGGGAGCATACGTCGACGCCGGCATCGAAGTTGGGGCGAATTCGAAGATCCAGAATTACGCCTTGATCTATGCCCCCGCCTTGCTCGAAGAAGGTGTATTCATCGGTCCGGCGGCCGTGCTCACCAATGACATGTTCCCGCGTTCTATCAACCCGGACGGTTCCCTCAAATCGGGAAGCGATTGGGAAGCCAACGGGGTCACCGTCAGGCGCGGTGCTGCCATCGGGGCGAGGGCCGTGGTGCTGCCGGGAGTGGAGATCGGTGCCTGGTCGATGATCGGTGCCGGAGCAACAGTCACTCGCGACGTGGCCAGGTACGCTCTCGTAGTTGGGACCCCGGCTCGTCGTATCGGGTGGGTGGGGCGATCTGGTCACGTCCTGGAGTCACAGGGCGATGTGCTGGTCGATCCGGGCACGGGAGATCGTTTTGTCGAGAATGGCGAATTGCTTGAGGAGCTTTCATGATTCCAATTTCGCGGCCAATCATTGGGCAGGAGGAGCGGGAGGCCGTCGATCGGGTTCTGTCCTCGGGCATGCTCGTATCCGGGGCCGAGGTGCGCGGCTTTGAAGAAGAGTTCGCCGCATATGCGGGTGCCGGCCACGGGATCGGGGTTGGTAGCGGAACCGCAGCGCTCCATGTTGGACTACTGGCGGCCGGGGTTGGTGTCGGCGACGAAGTGATTCTGCCCTCCTTCACGTTTGCCGCAACTGCCAATGCCGTGCGGCTCATCGGAGCAATCCCGGTCTTTGTGGACATAGAGGACCGCACCTATTCGATCACCGCTGAACTTGTCGAACCGGCCATAACCGACCTCACCGTGGCAATCATGCCCGTACACCTCTTCGGACATCCCGCTCCGATGGATGAATTGCTTGAACTGGCCAGCGGCAAAGGCCTCATGGTGATGGAGGACGCCGCCCAGGCGCACGGGGCGACCGTCAATGGTCATCCGGTTGGAGCGTTAGGCGCCTTCGGAGCGTTCTCGTTCTATCCCACCAAGAATATGACCACCGGCGAAGGTGGCATGATCACGACCAATGATCCGGAGCTGGCCCGTCGGGCCAGGTTGTTGCGCAATCAAGGGATGGAAGAGCGCTACCTCCATGAGTTGGTTGGGCTCAACGAGCGAATGACTGAGATTGAGGGAGCCATTGGTCGCGTCCAACTTGGTCGGCTGTCCCAGTGGATTGGGCAACGTCGAGAAAACGCTGCTTACTACGACCAGCACCTGTCCGGGCGCGTGACGAAACCTTTCGTGCAAAAGGGTGTCACGCACGTCTATCACCAGTACACGATCCGAGTGCCGGACCGCTCCGGACTGATCGAAGCCTTCGAGCGCGAAGGGATCGGCTACGGGGTGTACTACCCCCGTCCTACACATCTTCAGCCACCGTATGCCCAAGGGGCGCCGTCGCTGCCGGTGACGGAGCGCTTGGCCGAAGAGGTTATCTCCATCCCCATCCGCCCCGATCTGACTCCCGAGGAGAGAACGCGAATCGCCGAGGTGGTCAACGGAGTCGTCGGCTCATGAGTGAGCTTCGCGTTGCCCTCATCGGGCTCGGCATGATGGGCCGCCATCATGCACGGCTTCTCCAACAGATCGAAGGGATCACCTTCGTCGGGGCGGTCGATCCGACCGGAGATCGCCACGGTGCATTGCAGGGGGGCAAGCTGATCGACGGGATGGACCAGTTGCTGGCACTTGGAGTCGATGCGGTGGTCATCGCCGTGCCGACGGGCAGCCATGAAGAGATCGCCCTGTGGATGGCCGAGGAAGGCGTGCCGATTCTGGTCGAGAAGCCCCTCGCGGCGGATGTGGAATCCGCCGCCCGGATCGAAGAGGCTTTTGCGGAAAAGGGAATCCTGGGGTGCGTCGGCCACGTGGAAAGATTCAACCCTGCATTGCAGGCCATGAAGGAGCGTCTCGATCGGGATGAGCTGGGCCACGTTTTCTCGGTAGCGACCGTCAGGGTCGGCCCGTTCCCGCATCGTATCCAGGATGTTGGAGTGGTGAAGGATCTCGCGGCTCACGATATCGACCTGGTGCGCTGGCTGGGGGAGAGCGACTTCGAGGAAGTGTCCGGGCACACCGCCCACAAAATGGGTCGCGAGCACGAGGATCTCGTGTCTGCTTCGGGGATCCTGACCAACGGCGTCGTCGTCAGCATGCAGGTGAATTGGCTTACGCCAACCAAACAGCGCAACGTCACGGTGTTGGGTGAACGGGGCGCTTTTGTAGCCGACATGCTTTCGGCCGACCTCACCTTCTACAGCAACGCCGACATACCTACCGAGTGGGATGCGATGTCGAGGCTGCGAGGCGTGTCGGAAGGCGACATGGTGCGATATGCACTTCGCAAGCCGGAACCTCTCCGCTCCGAACTCGAAGCATTCAGAGACACATTGCTGGGTCGCGATAGTACGCAGATCGTCTCGCTGGCGGATGGGGTTGAGATCCTCCGAGTTGCTGAACGGATCCTGGCTGCAGCCGCCCCGACCCAGCCATTGAGTGTGGCCACATGAAGGCTGCAGTCGTCGCGCTTGGAAAGATCGGTCTGCCTCTGGCAGTTCAAATGGCCAGAATGGGG
>JAHEDM010000198.1 GCA_024641205.1 Actinomycetes bacterium | reverse complement strand
TTTTTTTTTTTCAAGCAGAAGACGGCATACGAGATCTGGGTCGAGCCGGACATGTCGGAGATCGGCGGGTGCATGAATCTTGCCCAGGAAGAGGTATGGGGCGGCGGCCGGGAGTTCAATGAGGAGATGATGGCGCTCGAGGACCAGTTGACGCCGCTTTGGGAGGATCTCTATGCGCGCATCGAGGCCGATCCGCGCATAGTCGAAGCCAACGCCGAGTGGGCCGCCTGCATGGCCGAGCGGGGCTACACCTTCACCAAGCGAGACGACATCTGGATGTACCTTGAAGAGAAGCAGCAGGATCTTTGGTCGAATCAGGAGGAATTCTTTTCCGAAGGTGGCACGGACACCACCATCCCCGAAGAGGATTTCGGACCGTTCGGTCCCGGGATCGATGAGGCCATGATCCAGGAGCTCGCCGACGAGGAACTGGCCATCGCCGCCGACGACTGGGAGTGCATGGGCGATCGCAGCTTCGACGAACTGCGCCAAGAAGTCGGCGAAGAATATGAAGCCCAGTTCATCGCCGAGAACCGCGAACTGCTCGAGAAGCAGAAGGCCTTGTACGAGGAGGCGGGGTTCTAGACGTGAAGCGCACCACGGTGCTGGCGGTGGTACTTGCCGGCGTGGTGGTGGCCGGCGCCGTTGGGTGGATTGCCGGTAAGAGCATCAAGTCCCCTGCTCAGGTCGCGGCCGAGGCCGAACCACCCGCGGCATCCCGGATAACAGTCCCGGTTGAGACGCGCACTATCTCATCCGACATCATCATCAGAGGCGATGTGCGGTTCGATTTGCCTGCCACCGTAACCTTGTCCGATCCTCCCGCCGTGTTGGGTGGGGCAGCCATAGTCACGCTGGCACCTGAGGCGGACACCGATCTGGCGGAGGGCGGCCTCGCTATGGAAGTCTCGGGGCGGCCCATTTTGGTGCTCGAGGGTGACCTGCCGATGTTCCGCACTATGCGCCCGGGTGACGAGGGAGACGACGTCCTGCAAATGGAAGAGGGTCTGGCCCGCATCGGCTTCGATCCTGGGCCGGTGGACGGGATCTTCGATACGGCCACCGGGAACGCGATCGAGGCGTGGTACCGGTCTCTCGGTTATCTGCCGGTCGGTCCAAGCGACCAGGAACTGGCCGAACTCGACGCTGCCGAAGACGGGGTTGCTGCGGCCCGGGAAGCAGTCACCGCTGCCAACCAAGCTCTTACGTTTGCCAGGCAGCCGTTGCCCCAATCCCAGTTGCTGCAGATGCAATCATCCGTGCGGGCCGCTGAGCGCGCCCTTCAGGAGCAGAAGGATCTGGCCGCATCGGCCGACGCGGCTGCGGCCGCGGTGGTCGGTGACGCCACTCAGGATCTGGCCACGGCCGAGGCTGCCCGGGTTCTTGCCGGCGACCGGCTGACCCAGGCGCAGGCTGGTACCCATCCCGATACCGGGTTGCCACCGACTGAGGAGGAGCTGGCCCAACTCGTCCAGGAGGCCGCGGATGCCACTGCGGCGGTGACCGTCGCCCAGGGTGGTCTGGATCAGGCAAAAACCGATCAGAGTCAAACCAAGCGGCAAGGCGAAGCCATGGTGGCCGACGCGACCGATCAGTTGGCCATTGCCACGGCGCAGCTGGCCGAGACGACGGCACCACCGGATACCAGCGCCGAACGTGCCGCTCTGGCGGATGCGAACAAGCGGTTGGCCGACGCACAAGCCGATCTGGCGGAACTGCAAGCGCGGACCGGCAACACCGCCCCGCGCTCGGAGATCCTGTTCCTCAAATCGCTCCCGGTGCGGATCGACCAGGTGTTTGTGGAGCGGGGCGATACCGTGAGCGGGCAGGTCATGCAGGTGACCGGTTCCCGTTTGGCGATCGATAGCGCCATCTCACAAGCCGACGCTCAGCTGGTGGAGGTGGGCGATGCAGTGGTCATCGAGGAGACCTTCTCGGATGTCTCCACGACGGGCAAGGTGAGCTTCAAGGCCGATCGGGCCGGGACCGACGACGTCGACCCGCAGAAGGTCTACGTGGAGATACTGGCCGACGAGGACATTCGCGAGCTGAACGGCATGAACGTCAAACTGACCATCCCGGTCGAGACAACCGGTGGCGAGGTGATGGCGGTCCCGCTGGCGGCCCTGTCGGCGGCAGCCGATGGTACTGCCCGGGTGCAGGTGGAACACGACGACCTGACCACCACGTTTGTTGAGGTGACCGCCGGTCTGTCCGCAGGTGGGTTTGTGCAGATCACCCCCATCTCCGGCGAACTCCGCGCAGGCGATCGCGTGGTCGTCGGGACCCAACCGGCTACCGCGGATGCCTGATCCGGTCGTACTCCTCGACCGTGTCTCCCGGACGTTTGCGGGAACCACTCCGGTCCACGCACTGCGTCACGTCGACTTCAGGCTCGAGGCCGGCGAGTACGTTTCGGTGGTTGGTCCGTCCGGGTCGGGCAAATCGACCCTGCTGCACGTGCTGGGGCTCCTCGATGAGCCGACCGACGGGCTCTACTTCCTCGACGGTATCAACGTAGCGCTCATCAATGATGCCGAGCGCACGGGTTTGCGGGGCGACCGGATCGGTTTCGTGTTCCAGGATTTCCACTTGCTGCGGCATCGAACGGTTACCGAGAACGTCCTGACCGCGCTGCTCTACAACCGGTTTCCGCGTCGCGAGCGCCACGGCGCCGCGGTGGAGGCTTTGGAGCGAGTCGGCCTCGGTCACCGCATGGACCAGACCACGGACAAGCTTTCGGGCGGGGAACGGCAGCGAGTAGCCATTGCCCGGGCCATCGTCAGCCGGCCTAGTCTGCTGCTGGCCGACGAACCGACCGGGAACCTCGACACGGCCACCTCCGAATCTGTTCTGGAAGTATTCGACGATCTGCGCAGCGATGGACTCACCCTGGTGGTTGTGACGCATGACGAGACGGTCAGTGCGCACGCGGCTCGGCATGTGCGCATGGTCGATGGGTTTCTTTCCGAGACCACCTCCGGGAGGGGAACTCGATGACCTTGCTCGGCCAACCCCCCCCGTCCGTGGTGCGGCCTCATCTCGCCTTTCGTGATCTCGTGGCGGAATCGGTGACAAGTCTCCTGGCCCGTCCTGGACGAAGCCTCCTGACGATCCTGGGGACCGTGTTGGGGATCGGCGCGATCGTGGCGACCCTGGGGCTCTCCAAGACTGCCGGGAATCAGATCGTCACTCGATTCGATGCCCTGGCAGCAACCTCCGTCACGGTGACCCAGAGAAACGAGTTTGGCTGGTTCGGTCCGTCGCAACAGACCGTCAATCTGATCCCCTGGGATGCCGAGGATCGGATCAAGAGGCTCAACGGAGTGTTGGCGGCCGGTATCAAGTCCAATGTATCCGCGGACGGCCAGCTCACCCGGTCGGTTCCGATCAACGACCCTCTGGCCCAGACTGAGTTCGCCATCAATCTGGTGGCGGTGTCACCGGGGTTATTCGACATAGCCCAGGCTGAGCTGCGATCGGGCCGGTTCTTCGATGAAGGGCACTCGTTGCGAGCCGATCCGGTGGCGGTGATCGGTCGCAGCGCCGCCCAGCGGCTCAACCTCGATCGGGTGGACCATCAGCCGGCCATCTTCGTTGGTGATGTCACCCTGATCGTGATCGGAATCATCGAGGAAGTGGCCAGGGAGCCAAGTTTGTTGGACGCGGTGGTGATCCCCAACGGCACCGCCCGCAAGCTGTTTGACCTCAACGGCATCGACGAGGTGCAGATCCGGACCGAGATCGGGGCGGCGCAACTCATCGGGTCGCAGGCGGCGACGGCCCTCTACCCCAATGAACCAAACCGATTGCGGGTCGCCGTACCGCCCGACCCGCGGGCCGTAAAGGGGGCCGTCGAGGAAGACGTCAACGCGCTCTTCCTGGTCCTCGGAGGTGTTTCACTGCTGATCGGTGCCATCGGGATCGCCAACGTCACCCTGGTATCGGTGCTCGAGCGGGTTGGTGAAATCGGCCTGCGGCGCTCGGTCGGCGCCGCCCGGCGCCACATCGCCGCCCAGTTCCTGGTCGAGAGCGCTGCCATGGGCTTCATCGGCGGCATCGTCGGCGCCAGCGGCGGGGTGTTGGTGGTAGTGGCCGTCTCGGCCACCAGGACCTGGACACCAGTCCTCGATCCCTGGATCCCGCTTGGAGCCCCGGCGCTCGGCATAGTAGTTGGGCTCCTGGCCGGCCTCTACCCGGCCCTCAAAGCATCCCGGTTGGAGCCGGTCGAGGCGCTCCGAGCGGGTCTCTGATCCGTTCTTGCGTGAGAAGTCTGCGCTATCCGCAGGCAACTCACGCCAGAACGGGTTAGGAGAGAGTGGCCTGGGCCTCGATCTCGATTTTGAACTTGTCGCTCACCAGCACACCGCCCTGGGCCAGCGGTACGTTCCAGGTGAGGTTCCATTCCTTGCGCTCTAGCTCGGCCGAGGCTTCGAAGGCGGCTTTGGCGTTGTCCCAAGGGTCGTTGGTTACGCCGAGGAAGGTCAGGTCGAGCGAGATCGGCTTGGTGATGTCGCGAATGGTCAGGTCGCCGGTCAGCTTCCAGATATCCCCATCTTCCTCGACGGATGTGCTGCGGAACACGAGGGTGGGGTAGTTCTCAACATCCAGGAAGTCGGCAGAACGGAGGTGGTTGTCGCGGTCCTCGGTGCCGGTGGTGATGGAGGCCGCATCCATGGTGATCTCGACCGTCGAGTCTTTCGGATTCTCGGCCACGGTGAAGGAACCCGAGAAGGAGGTGAAATGGCCTCGCACCTTGGTGACCATCAGGTGGCGGGCCACGGCACCAATGGTCGTGTGGGTCGGATCGATTATCCAAGTGCCCACAGCAGGAACCAGGCGGTTGTCGACGCTGCGGGTGGCGGTGTTATCGCTCATGAGATTCTCCCTGATAGATTGATTGCTGTGTACAATAGTTGCATGGTGCAATTACATGGGTTTGAGGTGAACGTGGGAACGACGAAGGGCTTAGAGGCGTGGCGTCTCTTCCTCGAGGCTCACGCATCTCTGACGCGCATCCTGGAGCGCGAGCTGATGGACGAGTGCCGGTTGCCCCTCACCTGGTACGACGTACTGGTCCAGCTCGACGAGGCGGGGGGGAACTTGCGGATGCACGAGTTGGCCGACCGCCTCTTGCTGAGCCGGAGCGCCACGACCCGGTTTGTTGAGCGGATCGAGAAGCAGGATATGATCGAGCGCCGTGCCTGTCCCGAAGACCGTCGGGGGACGCACGTCGTCCTGACGGATGGCGGGAAGGACGTCTTGAGGAATGCAGCCCCGATCCACCTTGCCGGAGTCGAAAGGCATTTCGCCGACCGGCTCACCGAGGCAGACACCCGGGCGTTGACCAAGGCCTTGGGG
>JAHEDM010000197.1 GCA_024641205.1 Actinomycetes bacterium | reverse complement strand
CAGTTGCCGCCTCCCACTGATGTTGCCCATGCGGCTGGACTCCTCCGGCACCGGTGGCGATGACGGCCTCCATGAGTTCGGCAGGTGTGAGATCGACGGTGACGATCACACTGAGCACCGGTACGTCCTGGGCCAGTTCCCGAGCCCTGGCTTCGGTGACGCAGCGCGGGGATCCGGGCGCCAACACGAACCCGATAGCGTCGGCGCCTGCTTCGACGGCCGTGGCGACGTCACGTGCGAGTCGCAGTCCGCAAACTTTGACCCACGTCATCCGTCCTCCTGCATGCCCGCCAACAGCGCGCCGGGGTCGGCCGATCGCACGAGGCTCTCCCCGACGAGGACGGCATCGAATCCGGCCGCTCGCATACGGTGGGCATCTGCCCGTGTCCAGATACCGCTCTCTGCGACCGTCACCGGTACCTCGACCAGGAGGTCCGCGAGACGTTCCCCAGTGCTGAGATCGACTTCGAAGGTTCCCAGATCGCGGTTGTTGACTCCGAACACACGAGCACCGGCCGCACGGGCGCGTTCGACCTCAACCTCGTTGTGGACTTCGACCAGGGCTTCCATGCCGGTCGCGTGGGTCAGAGCGAGCAAATCGGCCAGCGTCGCATCGTCGAGCGCAGCCACGATCAAGAGAACGGCATCAGCCCCGGCGGCCCGCGCCTCCCATATTTGAACGGGGTCAACCAGGAAGTCTTTGCGAAGCACCGGAACGTCGACTGTTTGGCGAATCCGGCGCAGATCCTCGAGGGAGCCCAGGAAATGACGTGGCTCGGTGAGCACCGAGATGGCAGCCGCTCCCGCACCTTCGTACCGAGCGGCGAGGGCGACCGGATCGAGATCAATGTCGATAGGCCCTCGCGAAGGCGAAGCCCGTTTTACTTCAGCGACGACGGCCAAACCGGGGCCGGCAAGGGCGGCGAGAAAATCCCGGGCAGATTTCTGCCGGCCGGCAGCCGCTTCTAGCTGGGCAGCCTGCCGCTGCAGATCTGGGAGACGCAGACGGACCTCGGCGATGATCTGAGACAGCATGCGGACATCGTAGAGCGCCTGCGGCTATCAGCCGTCGGAACCCGTGATGGTCTGCGGCATCTTCGTCTTTCAGCATCGACAGGGCAGGCTGACTACGTATTCGAAGAGTGTCAGGTTTCTGTGAAGTCAGACAGGGGAAGATGACGGACAACGGCTGCAGTCGAACCACCCTCCCACCGGATTTCTACCGGGGAATCGGGCTCGACCTCCCGACGTACCAGCGCCAACCCGACCGGGGCGCGCAACGTGAGTGACTCAGCCACAGACGTGATTCGTCCCACCGGCGCGCCCTCGGCAGAGATTTCGGAGTTCTCCGGGGGGAGGACGTTTGCCCCGATCACAACGCCTCGCAGTATCCGATTGACGTGTCCACGACTGTCGATGCGGGCAACCAGTTCCTGGCCCAGATAACAACCCTTTGTGAACGACACCGTCTCAGGCACCAGACCCGACTCCTGCGGGATGGTCTTCTCGTCCAAGTCCCGACCCATTACCGGTTCGCCGGCCTCAACCCGAATCGCGTCGACGGCCAGCGAACCGACCCGACGGGCTCCAGCCTGCTCGAGTTCATGACGGTCAACTCCGAGCACGACAAAACGGTCCAGGCGGCCGAGCGGAATATTGGCCACGAGGGTGTCTCTACTTCGCTCCCACCCGCCGGGTTGGGGAAGCTTTGCCTGCTCGAGCACGGCCCGTGAGGCAGGACCCCACAGGCCGAGCACATCACCCGGTACCGGTTCTATCACGGCATCGACCCGGAACCGATAGCGGCCCAGGTCGGCAGCCAGTGCCTCACCCCGCCCCCCGTCGGCCACCAGGATCATCTCGGTTTCGCTCTTCAGCACCCACAGGACGGCCCGCAACTTCCCTTCAGGTCCGAGAAGCAGCGAACGTCCTACCCCGCCTTCCGGCAGGGAAGCAAGATCCTGACTCACGATGCTCTGCAGAAACGACTCTGCGTCGGTGCCACGCACCGACACGAGATCGTGCCAACCGGTGGTCAACCCCGACCCGTTTCGAACCGCCAGGTACTCGGCGGTCACGTCACCAAACGTTTCGACCGCGCTAGACACTTGCGGCCCTCTCGATGGCTGCGAGAGCGGCGGCCGCCTTGTCCATGGTCTCGTCGTACTCGGCAGCAGCATCGCTGTCTGCGACCAGCCCAGCACCCGCTTGCACCCAGGCCTTTCCTGCGGCAATCACTACCGTGCGCAAACAGATCGCTGTGTCGATATTCCCAGAGAAATCGACATATCCGACCGCCCCGGCATAAGGACCGCGCGCCACCGGTTCCAGCTCATCGATGATCTCCATCGCCCGCACCTTGGGCGCCCCGGAGACGGTTCCGTGCGGGAATACGGCTCGCAGCACATCCACCGGCCGGATCCCGGGCCTGAGCCGGCCTGAGACACCGGACACGATGTGCATCACATGCGAATAGCGTTCGACGACCATGAGATCATCGACAACCACCGTGCCGAAATCAGCCACCCGACCCAGATCGTTCCGGGCCAGGTCGACCAGCATGATGTGCTCGGCTCGCTCCTTCGGATCGGCCAACAGCTCAGCTTCGAGGGCGGCGTCCTCTTCCTGGTCGGTACCGCGCCTGCGAGTGCCGGCAATGGGTCTGCTGTAAACCCGCCCGTCCCTGACCCTCGTCAGCAACTCCGGCGAAGACCCGACCACGGCCACCTCCGGATGCTTGACGTAGAAGAGGTACGGGGAAGGATTGAGCAGTCGTAGGGACCGATAAACGGCGAACGAGTCGCCGACAAAGGGAGTTTCGAGCCGCTGGCTGAGGACGATCTGAAACGCGTCACCCTGGGCGATGTATCGCTTGGCCTTCTCTACCGCCTGCTCGAACGCCGCTCGATCCATGGTCGAGCTGAGCGTCGGTCCGATTGCGGATGGCGTTGGCGCAGGCCGAGCCTCGTACGGGTGGCCGGAGCTGAGCCGGACGGCAGCCCCTTCGAGGGCCTTCACCGCTACCGAATATTCGGCGGCAGGGTCACCTCCCGTGAAGACGTTGCGGACGAGCGTGATGGTCTGGTCGAATCGATCGAGCGCCGCAAGCGACCCGACAAACTGCCACACCATCTCCGGGATGTCTCGATCGTCAGGAGGCCCATCCGGCAAATCCTCGATGTAGCGAACAGAGTCATAGCCGAGGTACCCGACCGCACCACTATGGAGGGGCGGGAGTCCGGGTAGATCCGGGGTGGCAAAGCGGCCGAGAAGATCCTCGAGCACCTCGAGCGGGTTCCCGTCCGCAAGGTCAATCTGCCTGCCTTCGACGAGGCTGACCCCGTTGCGGGAAATCAACGTGAACTCCGGGTCCCAGCCCAGGAAGGACCAGCGGGCCCAGCGATCGCCTCCCTCTACCGACTCAAACAGGAATCCGGGGGCGTCGCCTACGAGCTTCTCATAGGCGCTGACGGCGGTCTCCCGATCTGCCAACAGTCTGGCCGACACCGGAACAACGGGAAAGCGAGCGGCCAGGTCGGTGTATTCCTCCAGCGTCGGTACGACCTGCATTAGATCTCGGCGAGCCGATCCAACCCGATGATGGTGAACAGCTCCTGGAACCAACCGGACAGTCGGGCGAGATTCCCGGTGATCATGAGGACGCCGAACCCGGCCAACATCAACCCTGAAGCGATGTTGATCGGGCGCAGATACTTCCGCAGGAATCGAACCGTGCCGAGCATCTTGGTCATGCCGATCCCGGCCAGCACAAACGGCACCCCCAACCCGAGCGCATACGCGAACAGGAGGACCATTCCCTGACCAACCGTCTCTTGCACGGACGCGGTGAGAAGAATCGCGGCAAGGACAGGACCGATGCACGGAGTCCAGGCAAACCCGAAGGCCAGACCCATGACGATCGGCGCCCATCCGCCGAGCCGGGAGGGACGAACCTCCATCCGCCGCTCTCGCATCAGACCCGCCAAGAAGGGGCTGTTGCTCACCGCTGAAATAACGATCAAGGCCCCGAACGCAACCACCAGCCAGCCGGCCACCCGCGTGGCCGTGAATTGGTATCGGCTCACCACCTGACCGAGCGACGTCGCGGCTGCGCCCAGCAGGACAAAAACGACGGTGAAGCCCGCCACGAACAGGCCGGTAGTTTTGACCATCCGGGCAGTTGAAGCGGTCCCTGCTTCTAGGTCCCCGACCGAGTATCCGGACATGAGACTGAGATAGCCGGGCAGCAGGGGGAGAACACAAGGCGAGACGAACGAGATGATCCCGAACAAGAAGGCTGCGCCGATGCCAACTTCCGCCATGGCTCCATCCAGGGGTGAGTGCGCACATGATCCCAGGTTGCGGGTTCAAAGTGCCAACTCGCGTGCTTACGGTTTCCGAAACTCCCGACCGGTGAAGCTAAATACGGCAGATTCGGGGGTCGAATGCGCGCCGAGCCGTCAAGCAGGACGGGAGCACTGCGTACCAGTCAATCCTGGCTCTCTCACGGTGACGTCGCCCGGCTAACCTCATCGCCGATGTCATCCTCGAACGATCCCACTCCCGGAGATCATCGGGGCGGGAAATTGGAACCTACGTCCAGTTGTCTTTCCGGCTGGGGATAGCCGTGGCCGTCCTTCCGATATTCCTCCGCCCGCCCGATCGATTCGCTCCCCGCGACCGGAGGATCGTGTTGCTCATGTCTGTTGCGGCGTACGTGCAAGGTTTCGCGCAAGCTCAGGTAACGAACACGGTCCCGTTTGCCCGGATATCTCTCGACCTCAGCGTGGGTGAGATGAGCCAGATCCTTGCCATCACCCGGTTCGGCTCGGTATTGGCGCTGGCGTTCTCGTTCTACGGGGACAGGCGTGGCCGACGGGGAGCGTTCTTGACTGCTTTCACCATCCTGGTTCTCGCCAACGTCGCCACCGCACTGGTGCCCAACCCGACGGTGTTTACCGCCCTCCAGGCAATCGTCAGGATGACCGCCACCGCCGTCGGGGTCCTAGCTCTGGTCTACCTGGCCGAAGAACTGGCCCCAAGCATCCGGGCGTACGGCATCGCCATCTACGGGGGCGCGGCCAGTTTTGGGGCAGGCACTGCCCTGTTCGCGTTGCCCGTTGCCGAGACCGGTCGCGAGGCTTGGCGCTTTCTCTTTGCCGCAACGGCTATCGGCTTGGTGTTCCTCCCGCTGCTGTATTCGAGGCTAAAAGAGAGCCGGGCTTTTCACGATCCCTCCAAGAAAGTCAACCTCTTCTCGGCGTTGGGTGGAAGCCACTTCACCAACTTCTGGCTGTTTGCCCTCATCTCGTTGCTGGCCGCGGCTTTCTCGGCTGTGAGTCTGACCTTCGCCCTCGAACGGTTGGTCAACGAACTGGACATTGAAA
>JAHEDM010000196.1 GCA_024641205.1 Actinomycetes bacterium | reverse complement strand
GCAACGCAATCTCCAGGAGATCTTCGAGTGCGACGTCGTCGACCGGGAAGCCCTCATTCTGGACATCTTCGCCCAGCACGCCACGAGCCGGGAAGGCATGCTGCAGGTCGAGCTGGCCCTTCTGCGTTACCACCTCCCCCGCTTGCACGGCCAGGGCACACAGCTGAGTCGCCAGGCGGGCGGTATCGGAACCAGGGGTCCTGGTGAAACCAAGCTCGAGTCCGACCGAAGAAGGATTCTGACCCGCATCTCAAAACTCGAGCGAGACCTGCGGGCACTGGACTCGACCCGGGCGACCCAACGCAAGGCCCGCCGTAAATCCGACCTCGCCCAGGTGGCCCTGGTCGGCTACACCAACGCCGGGAAATCGACGCTGCTCAATCAGCTAACCGGCGCCGATGTTCTCACTCAAGATCAGCTGTTCTCGACGCTCGACCCGACCGTCCGCAGGCTCGACCTCGGCACCGGGCGAGCCGTATTGCTTTCCGACACGGTGGGCTTCGTGCGCCGATTGCCTCACAACCTCGTTGAGGCATTCCGCTCGACTCTCGAAGAGGTCGCCCAGTCCGACTTGATGCTGCATGTCGTCGACGCAGGCGACCCTTCTATGGAAGGACAGATCGCCGCCGTCCGGCTCGTGCTGGAGGAGATCGGGGCCGCCCACTTGCCCGAACTGCTGGTGCTCAACAAGGTCGACACCGTCGACGATCAGGCCAGGACCAGACTTGCCCGGTTGTACCCGGAGGCCATCGCCCTATCTGCTCTCAACGGAGAAGGGACCGAGGATCTCACCGCAGCCGTCGACGACACGCTCCGCAAGCGGCTGACCGAGGTCGAGCTGACCATTCCCTACGACCGCGGTGATGTCGTGGCCGCCGTCCACCGCGAAGGCGAGGTTGTCAAAGAGGAGCACCTCGAGAGGGGAACCCGGATCCATGCCCGGCTCCCGCGGTCGCGGGTAGCAGGCTTCGCGGAGTTCGAGACGTCCGACTCGCCCCAATGAGCGTCCGTGACTAGTCGGAGTGGACTCGGTCGCGGGCGGTGAGCGCGGCCCCGATGATGCCCGCATCGTTGCGCAGCCGGGCCGGTACCACTTCGGTTTCAACCACCAGGTACTCCTCGAACTTGTCCATTCTGCGGCTCACGCCCCCTCCGATAATGAACAGGTCCGGCGAAAAGATGTTCTCGAGATGTTGTAGAAACTCATTCACCCGCGTGCCCCAATTCTTGTAGGTGAGTTTCTCAGCTGCCCGCACCCGCGCCGCCGCGTAACGCTCGGCGTCCATGCCTTTGAACTCGAGATGCCCGAGTTCCGTGTTCGGATGGAGATGACCGTCGACGAAGACTCCACTACCGATCCCGGTGCCGAACGTCAGGATGAAAACCACCCCACCCCGGTCACGACCGGCCCCGAACCGCATCTCTGCGATCCCGGCCGCATCGGCGTCGTTCAGCAGCGTGACCGGCTGGCCGGTTGCCTCACCGAGCAACTGCTCCCCATCGACTCCAATCCAGCTCTTGTCGATATTGGCGGCGCTATGGACGATCCCCTTTCGAACCACCGTCGGAAGGGTGCTACCGATCGGGCCCTCCCACTCGAAATGCTCGACCAGTTCTGCCACGACGGCGGCAACAGCCTGGGGAGTAGCCGGCTGGGGGGTGGCTATCTTGAGGCGGGCCAGGGCCAACCGGCCGGTTTCAAGATCAACCGGAGCACCCTTGATACCTGATCCACCAATGTCGATACCGAGAACCTGCATGCGCTGAGCTTCCGTTTAGCGGCCTGGGTCAGGGTAACCGGACCGGCTCAATCGTCCTCACTGGATCCGCCGATCGAAACCAAACCACAGGAGTGGCAGACGTTGCGCGTCAACCCGCCGGGGAGGCGGTGTTCCTGGAAGTCGTGCTGATGGTTCTCGTTGGGCCGGGAGCGAGCAGGGGCAGCAGGAAGCCGGTCAAACGGAACGATTCCCGTTTGACGAAGTTCGTCTGAGACCCGCAGCGCGATTCCTTTCAACCCGTGCCAGAAGCCGGCGAACGCTCTGCTGAGGGGATTCCTCTTCTTGGGACCGGCAGGCCTGACCGGTCGTGACGTTCCCGCCAGTTCAACTGCTTGGCCGCGGGGCGCTTTGGTGCGGGCAGGCTTGGAGGGCTTGGGTGCCTTCTCGCGGCGCGGGGTGGGCGTCTTAGCGGGAGCCGGGCGAGGCGGAGCTTCGGGGGCGCTCCGCGGTTGCTTGGTGGCACGCTGGTTGCGGAGCGGAATTTCCGGGACGGGTTCGTCGTCCCATGGGGACGCCGGCTCGGCATGAGATGGAGAGGTAAGACCCGGGGCGCGCTCGGGGGCTTGCGTCGAGGCGGTATCAAGCGGGGTTGAGTACTGCTCGATCGGCGTCGGGACCGACTCAATCTGATCGGGGGCAGCACCGGGTTCGATTGATGGCGCCGCAGATTCGATCCCGGCCGAGGGGGCATCGACGGCAGCCGACCCGAACGTCGTCCGGGCGGCCTCATCGCGTTTGAGCTGCTTGCGTTCCTTGCGGCTCAGGGTGGCGGTCTCGGGCACTGTGTCCTTCTTGTCTTTGCTGCGCTGCCACCAACGCTTCTCGGCCACCTCGACAGGCACCAGGTCGACGGTGGAGGCTGCGAAGTGGCCCGGCCGGCGCGGCAGGAAGGTGACGGTTTCGTCTTCGACACTGAGCGTGAACCAACCGCGCCCGATGGGGGCTACCGCAACGGAGCCTCTGTCCCAGCGGCCCAACTCACCGCTGCTGTGACCGAGGACTATGTGTTGATCCCCCAGCTCGACGATGACTTCGAGTTCGGGCGCGGCGTCACCATTGAGTTGGATACGTCCATCGAACGCAGTGTTCTTGCTTTCGGTTTGGGCCTGTGACACAGTCACCTACGTCGTATCGGCGCTTGCAACGCGATCTGAAGCACGTAATACGCTATCGCACCATGATATTTCTATCCACATTCTTCCACAGAGGTATCCTCCCCTCGTAGTCCCCGCCACCCAGGAGTCTCGATGCCCCCCACTGCCGATATTGGACTCATCGGATTGGCGGTGATGGGTCAGAATCTGGTGCTCAACATGGACGACCACGGGTATACGGTCGCCGTATTCAATCGAACCGCCGCCCGGGTCGACGACTTCCTGGCGGGACCGGCCCGGAACACCCGAGTCGTCGCAACCCGCTCTCTCGACGAGCTCGTGGCTGCCCTCGCCAGGCCGCGCAAAGTGATGCTCATGGTCAAAGCCGGCGATGCCGTCGATGTGACCATCGACCAGCTCCTTCCGTTGCTCGATCCTGGCGACATCATCATCGACGGCGGCAATTCGCAATTCTCCGACACCATCCGCCGAGCGGCCCGGGTTGAGGGGGCCGGCGCCCTTTACGTGGGAACCGGTGTCTCCGGCGGTGAAGAAGGCGCCCGTCACGGGCCGTCGATCATGCCCGGCGGAAGCGCGGCTGCCTGGCCGCACATCCGTCCCATCTTCCAGGACATCGCCGCCAAGTTCTCAGACGGCACACCCTGTTGTGATTGGGTGGGACCTGACGGGGCGGGACATTTCGTGAAAATGGTGCACAACGGCATCGAGTACGGGGACATGCAGGTAATCGCCGAGGCCTATCACTTCATGAAAGACGGCCTCGACCTGTCCCATGACGAGATGTCGAACGCGTTCCGGGAGTGGGGTGAAGGGGTCCTGGACTCGTATCTCATCGATATCACCGCCGACATCCTCGCTTTCCGCGAGGAATCCGGCTCTCCGCACGTCGAGTCGATCCTCGATGCCGCCGGCCAAAAGGGCACCGGCAAATGGACCGCCATTTCGGCTCTCGATTTGGGTATGCCGACCACCCTGGTCACCGAAGCAGTGTTTGCCCGGATGGTCTCGGCGTTGAAAGACGAACGGATAGTCGCCTCCGGTCGCCTCGCCGGACCGCACGGTGACGTACTCGATGGCCTCGCTCCCAATACGCCGCCCGAAACCCGGCGCGAGATCGCTGCCCACAAGAGAACCATCTGGGTCGAGAAGCTTCATGATGCCGTGTACGCCGCCAAGATCATCTCCTACGCCCAGGGCTTCATGTTGCTGCGAGCCGCGGCAGTCGAGTACGGCTGGGATCTGGACTACGGCAGGATCGCCGCGCTGTGGCGGGAGGGCTGCATCATCCGGGCTGCGTTCCTGGACGACATCACGGCAGCTTTCACGACCGATCCCGACCTGACCAACCTGATGCTCGATCCGTTTTTTGAAAGGGCGCTCGCCGAGTCGGAGAAAGGCTTGCGAGCTACGGTCCGTCAGGCGGTTAGGATCGGCTTACCGGTTCCGGCCTATTCGAGCGCCTTGGCCTTCTACGACTCGTATCGATCCGGGCGGTTGCCTGCCAACCTGATCCAGGCCCAGCGCGACTACTTCGGTGCCCACACCTACGAGCGAATCGATCGTCCTCGCGGCGAGTTCTTCCACACCAACTGGACGGGAACCGGCGGCGACACCACGGCCGGTACCTACGAGGTGTGACGCAAACGATGCCCGGATTTCATCCGGCCGCTCGTGCCAGTGTGATGAACACGGAACGGTGCTCGGACCCAAGACTGGGCCCGATCTCGCGAGAAACCGTCGTCAGCTCGGAGCTGTGCAGCAGATGATCGATCGGGACGCCGAACGGCCCGAGCGCGGCCGGCCAGGAGGCCTGCAGGCCGAAGCCGTCCAACGAGTTGATCAAGTCGGAATCGGCCAGCCGTCGGAAGCTATGCGACCACGGCGAAGCATTGAAATCGCCGACCACCACCACGGGGCGATCTTGGGCGGCAGCCCAATCGACCACACCGGCTAGTTGCTCATCACGAACGGCCGCCTTACCTCCCGAGGTAGGTGAGGGCGGGTGGACGGCCAGAATCCGGATCGGCGTGCCGTCGAACTCCATGTCAAGTTGCCGGGCTCGGGGAGTGTTCGGACCAACTGCAATCCCTTCTAGTTCAACATCCAAATCAGACCGGACGAGGATCGCATTGCCGAAGCCAAACGCGGTCGGGAGACCCGGCGACAGCTCGTAGGAAAGCCCCGAGGATTTGATGGCTTCTTCCCATTGCGGGCCACCTTCAAAGATGAAGATGAGATCGGCGCCACTCGTCTCGAAGAAATCGATCACCTCGTCGGTTCGGCGGTTGTCAAAGCCCACGTTGAAGGTGAGGATCCGCAAGACCGGAGAATCCGGGGCAGACGGGACAGACGATCCGAGGAAGAGCGGGAGCACGAGTATGAGATTGACGGCCAGGCCGGCCAGCGCGACGAGAGCCAGCTTCCAAGAGCGGGCCAGGGCAAACAGCCCTGCCGCAACCGCCAACCCCACTGCGTAGTGGGGCCGAAAGTTGGATGCCAGGTCGAGCGGCCACCAGAGCCCTCCCAGGA
>JAHEDM010000195.1 GCA_024641205.1 Actinomycetes bacterium | reverse complement strand
ATCTCAGACGATGGGCGGACTAACAACTCCGAACTGTTTTCACGCCCCCAGGGCGATAAGATCGTCGAGGGCCCGGCGGATCTCATCCTCTGATCGAGCACCCGGCCAGCGTTGCACTTCAACGTCGCTCCCGGTGATGAGGACGGTCCACGGTTGGCCACCAATGCCATAGGTAGCGAATACGGCTTGTTGCTCATCCAAACCCCACTGGATGGCTCCGGATGGCATCAGCTCTGCGGCCCGGGCGGCCGTCTTGTCGAAGGTGGATTGCCAGGCGACGGCTACGAACTCAACCCGATCGGCGTACTCAGCAGCAAGTTTGTCAACGACGGGCAACTCCCGTCGACAGGTGCTTCACCACTCGGCCCAGAACACCAGATAGACAGGCATCTGCTCGTCGCTGAGCGAGAACGAAGATCCGTCGGAAAGCGCAAAGACGAAATCGGGGGCGGCGGGACCTTCAACCTGGGGTGTCTCGGCGGTCGTCCCGGTCGTTGAGGTTTGCTCTTCATCTCCGCCGGCTCCCGTTGTTGGAGATGGGGCCTGCGACGTCGTAGTGGCCGAAGTGGTCGCCCCGGTTTCTTCCGATCCGCCGTCCCCTGCACAGGCCGTTACCGCCAGCAGCAAGGCAGCCAGCACGGCGCTGCGCTGAATCCAAGGCCGCATGCTTCTCCCTGGTCGATACCCAAACACTGTACGCAACCACCCGACGGTTGTGATCATTCCCGGCCAAGGTTCACGATTTGTTTAGATGTAGCGGAAAGCGGACGGCTACTTCGCGCAGCTCTCGCACGTGCCGACGAGGGCGAAATGCACACCCTCGGCCACGAAACCGTATCGGGCAGTAACCGATGCCAGAACCGGAGCTAGTTCTTCCAAGGGTATTTCCACCGATGTCCCACAGTGTTCGCAGACCAGATGCTGATGATCAGACTCTTCGGAGAGGTGGTACACGCCGGCGCCGTGTCCGAGATGAACATGATGCAGGTAGCCGAACTCCTCAAGCACATCGAGGGTCCGATAGACGGTTGATTGGTCAATTGCCACCCCGGCTCGCACTCGAGCCCGTTCGAGGATATCCGCCGCGCTCATATGTTCTTCGTGCGACGTTGCCAGCACTTCGCATATTGCCCGTCGAGCTTTGGTGATACGGAGGGAGCGCTCCCGGAGAGTTTTGACGAGATCGTCGGCCGAAAGGTGCATCGGTTTCAGCCGTCCGAAGCGAGTTGCCGGCTCCGCTCGATAACGCGGTCGAGAACGGCGGCTGCCGAGCCGCTATCGATAGACGCAGCGGCCTTGAGCACCGCTTCTTCGAAGCCGGAAGCCAGGCCTGCCACAACAATGGCCGGGGCCGCGTTGACGACGGCAATGTCGCGCTTCGGTCCGGGCTCTCCGCCCAGAATTTCTCTGCAGATTGCCACGTTTTCCTGGATCGTTCCTCCCCGGAGATCCTCGGCTCTGGCTCGCGGCACTCCGAAGTCCTCCGGCGTGAACTCGGCGTGGGTTATCTCATCGTCGCGAAGGCGATAGATGAAGGAAGGGCCGGTAGTGGTGATCTCGTCGAGGCCGTCCTCGCCGTAGTAGACGAATGCGTACTTGGCACCCAGCCGCTGCAAGGCCCCGATCATCTTTCCTGCCATGGTTGCGTCCGACACGCCGACGGTCTGGTGTCGCGACCCGGCCGGGTTGGCGAGCGGTCCAAGGAAATTGAACACGGTTGGCACGCCCAACTGGGTCCGAACCGGGGCTGCATGGCGCATCGCGGGGTGGTAGGTGGGGGCAAAGAAAAACGCGAAGCCCGCCTCCTCGAGGAGGGTGGCGGTGGCCGCAGGCGGCAGATCGATGACGACTCCCAACCCTTCCAGCAGGTCGGCCGAGCCCGATAGGGAGGAAGCGGCCCGGTTGCCGTGTTTGGCAACCCGCACTCCGGCCCCGGCAGCTATGAAAGCGGCGGTTGTTGAGATATTGAAGGTTCCGGATCGGTCTCCCCCGGTGCCGGCCGTGTCGACGATCACCGGTTCGTCGACTTCGATGGGGACCGATGCGTCGCGCATCGCTCGCACCAGCCCGACGATCTCGTCGATGGTCTCGCCCTTGATCCGCATCGCCAGGATCATCCCGGCGACCTGCGCATGGGTGGCGCGACCGGCCATGATTTCGGTCATCGCCGCGCGTGAACGTTCCTCAGACAGGTCCTCACCTGCTGCAAGCGTCCCCAGCAGCTCCGACCAAGGGAAAGGAGTGAAGTCAGCCATGGAGGTGAGTCTAAGGCAGTTACCAGATACCAGTTACCAGTTGCGGCTCCGTTTGACCGTGCGCATCAAATCGTTGGTGGGAACGATCCCCCCTCCGGTTCGGCTTCCAAGCCGAACCACCTCCCCCCAACCGACTCGCTCCGCTCGCCGGGCGGGAGGGGGATTCACCCTGCTCGAAACGCTTCGATCCCGGTTATGGCATTTCCCATGATCAGGGTGTGCACCTCGTGAGTGCCTTCGTAGGTGTAGACCGATTCCAGGTTGTTCATGTGCCGGATCACCGGGTATTCGAGCGTGATCCCGTTCGCACCGAGAACGCTGCGCGCCGATCTGGCTACTTCGAGTGCGGCTCGGACATTGTCCATTTTCCCGAAGCTGACGTGCTGGTGAGAAAGGGTACCGGCATCCTTCATCCGGCCGAGGTGGAGCGCCACCAGACTTCCCCGGTTGACGGCCACCATCATTTCGACCAGCTTTTGCTGCGTGATTTGGAACGAGGCAATCGGCACACCGAACTGAACTCGTTCTCTTGCGTAGTCGAGAGCCACTTCGTAGCAGGCCCGAGCTGCGCCGATGGCCCCAAACAGAATCCCAAACCGGGCTTCGTTGAGACACGAGAGCGGGCCGCGCATCGACGCTACCTCCGGGAGCACCGCATCCGCCGGGAGTCGCACGTCGTCGAAAACCAACTCGGAGGTCACCGAGGCGCGTAGCGAGAGCTTGTTGTGGATGTCGTTGGTGGTGAATCCGGGCGTGTCGGTCGGAACAATGAAGCCGCGTACACCATCGTCGGTATTGGCCCATACAATCGCAACATCGGCGATCCCGCCATTGGTGATCCACATCTTGCTGCCGTTGAGCACCCAATCATCTCCGTCCCGACGGGCGTGGGTGCGCATGCTGGCGGGGTCGCTTCCGGCATCGGCTTCCGTTAGCCCGAAGCAGCCGATCACTTCGCCTGCGGCCATCGGCGGCAGCCAGCGTTGCTTCTGTTCCTCCGATCCGTACTTCCAGATCGGGAACATTGCTAGTGACCCTTGCACGGAGACAAAACTCCGCGCCCCGCTGTCACCGGCCTCGAGTTCGAGACAGGCGAGACCGTATTCCACGGCGCTGGTACCCGCACATCCGTAACCCTCGAGGTGCATTCCAAACAAGCCGAGAGCGCCCATCTCTTTGGCGAGTTCCTTGGGAAACACCCCCTGCTCGAACCAGGCCGCCACGTCAGGAATGATCCGCTCACCCACAAACCGGCGAACCGTGTCACGCAATAGTCTCTCCTCGCTCGACAGCAGCGTGTCGATCGCGAGAAAATCGCGGGGGTCGGGTCCCTGTGCCATGGTTCACCTCAGAGCGTCTCGGGCAATGTCGTGAGCCGGTCAGGCCGGTTCAGCCGCTTCCAGGCTACTGCCGGTTCGTGGCCATCGTGACCGCTTCCTGCCAACAGCCGAAGGGTTTTTGGCGGCCAGAGCCAATGGAGGTGTTTTTCCTCACTACAATGGTTTCCCCGCGGATTCGAGGAGTTGGAGGCGTGAGCATGAGGCTGTACTTTGCATACACCGCGCTCATCTCGCCTCGTCGCATGGGCGAGGCAGTTCCAGAAGCTCGGTTCAGTTTCATCGCCCATCTCCCGGAAACCAAGCTCGTGTTCCCATACAGCAACGGCACGTGGGAAGGTGGTCTGCCATCCGTTCGGCCCGAAGCCGGCAACACGGTCTGGGGCGCAGTGTTCGAGATACCCGCCGGGCAACTGGCTGAGCTGAACGCGGCGGAAGCCAAAGAAGGCCGCATCCCGACCGAAGACTTCAAGGCCGTGGATCGTGAGGGTCATCGCCACTCAGTACTCACGCACGTCCACAACGGTTCGGCTGGTCCCGAGCGAACGCCGTCGCGGGAGTACATGCGGCTGGTGGTCGAAGGGGGCCGCCACTGGAAGCTCCCGGCCGGGTGGGTGGCTGGACTCGAGGAGTACGTCGAAGAGCCGCTCTTCTGAGTCACCGAGAAGCCGCGGCGCCAGCGGGTGCGGGACCCCGTCACACCTTGGAGCGGCCGAGGAGGACATGACTACTCCGGTGCGTTTTCGCGCAATAATCATCGGAGCGGCGGCCGGTCTTCTCTCGACCGTGTTGGGCGGCATGGTCGCCTCCCTCTTGGCAGGGGTTCTGGGGGCGACCGATCCGTTCTCGTCGGGCCTGGTGATGGGCGCGCTGCTCGGTTTGTTCGTCGCCGGTTTCACCGCAGCCAAATTCGTCTTTCAGAACGGCCCGCTGCACGGATCGCTTGCAGCGCTCCTGACGGTCGCAGTGGTCGGCACGGATGCGTTGGTGCGCGGCAGCGGCGCCACACCCCTCACATTGGCCGGGTTCGCCCTGCTGGCTGCTCTCTTCGGGGCGCTGGGTGGATACGTCGGCGGTCGCGGAGAGCGGTAGGCCGAATACGTACTGTATTAGGCGGCGTTGAGGAGGTATCCTTTCTGGGCGAGTCCGCCGGACGGTCGCTGTGGGTTCTTCGGAACTCGTAGAGGAAAGTCCGGACTCCACAGGGTACGGTGCTGGATAACGTCCAGGCGGTGCGAGCCGACGGAAAGTGCCACAGAGAACAGACGGCCGATGGGACGAAACCGGTGCAAACCGGTTTCGTGCGGGGTTTCGATCTCGCAGTGGTGCGATGAGCATCACTTCACAGGCAAAGGTGAAACGGTGGTGTAAGAGACCACCAGCGGGCCGGGTAACCGGCCCGGCTCGGCAAACCCCACCGGGAGCAAGGCCAAGCAGGGAGCGGGCGACCCGCCCTATCTCCCAGGTAGGCCGCAACGAGGCAAACGGAGACGTTTGCCCCAGATAGATGACCGTCGCCGATCTTCGGATCGGCACAGAATCCGGCTTATAGGCGGACTCGCGGGTTTATGAGGGGCCCCAAATCGGGGCCCCTCACTTCGTGCAGATAGTGACATCCGGTCGGACCGACCATCCATGATCTACACCCTGGCTCCAACCAGATAATCGACCGCTCCGTTGAGAGTCAGGAATTTGGGATAGTCCCGCTCGGGAATCTCGATGCCCGTCTGCTGGTTTATGCCGAGCATCCAGTTCAGGTAGTCCATCGAGTCCAGGTCAAGTTGTTCGGTTAGATCCACTCCGCGGTCGACGTCGTCGGCATCGACCTCGGGAGCTATGTCGGCCAGTA
>JAHEDM010000194.1 GCA_024641205.1 Actinomycetes bacterium | reverse complement strand
CTGGAAGCGGACTTCTTCGTCGTATCGTTCGACGACGCTCTTGCGCTCCTCTTTCTCTTCGACCAAATGGATCTCGTACCCGATCTTGCCGACCGCATCCGTGATACGACCGAGGTCGAGATCGGCGCCGCCCCGGACGCGTGCTTCTGATCCGGCGAAGTTGACAACAGCCGATTCGACACCGGCCTGTTTGTTGAGGACGCGTTCTACCCGCACGGCGCATGAAGCGCAGGTCATGCCGTCTACGTCGAAGATGAGGCTGCCGTCGTCGGCACGTTTGGCCGTCAGGATTTCTGCCATCGGTGGTTCTCTAGCCCTTGGCTACTTCGTAGCCCTGCTCCTCGATGGCCGAATAGATGGTATCCAGAGATATGGATGCGTCGTCGTAATCGACGTCTACCGTGCGCGGTTCGATATGGACCTCGACCCGATCGACACCGTTCAACGCGCCGACGGCTCCCTCGATCGACATCTTGCAGTGATTGCACGAAATATCCGGCACCGAGATGTTCAGCTTGCTCACATTTCCTCCTTCTGGGCCGCGGGTCCTGTGACCGCCGCCGTGTACTTCATTGTTTCCATGAGTTCATCGACGATTTCCTCCGCACGCCCTTCCGCTACAGCTTGGTTTACGCAGGTCTCGAGGTGGTTCTGGAGGAGAATTCGATTGACTCGTTCCAGTGAGGCCTGGAGAGCCGACACCTGCTTCATGATGTCCGGGCAATAACGCTCTTCACCGACCATGCCGATTACGCCTTCGAGGTGGCCGCGTACAGTTTTGAGCCGGTTGAGAGCCGTCGTCTTGTGTTGCTCTTTCATGTTCCCAGGATACTACCCCACCGGGGGTGGGGTGGGGTAGCGAGTCGAAAAGGGAGACCCCGGAGGAGGGTTTCCGGGGTCTCTGGTTGGCGCCAAACTTGGTGGAGGGGTTCCGGATGGCGCCGGGAAATGGTGGGATCGGCTCAGGTGCCTTCGGCTACGACCCGCCCGCGGACCCGGGGGAACCGCACGGGAGCGTGAGCGAAGCAGTACTCCCGCCGGTTGTACTGCGACAGGAGCGTGTCGCAACCGCTATCGGCGCAGACGCGACCTTCCCCGAATTTTCGAGACGGGCGGATGCCGCCGTGGAGCCTGTTTCCTTTTAGTGTGTCAGCCATTCGATGGCCTCCTCGGTGTCTATCTTCAGGACCGATTCAACGTCTTTGATCGATCGTTTGTTCCCATTCCCAGACCGTCGTCGGTCTGAGAGAAAAAACTGTAGTCATACCTCTTCGGAATTTCCACTATCGGGACATACAAAATTATCAATTCTCGTCTGTTGTACGTTGCCACCATGATCACAGATGACGGTTTTCAGAACATTACGGGGAGGTTAAGAGAAGAGAAACCCTGCGTGGCTTGGTGCAGTTCTTGCCCGCACCGATGATTTTAGCCGGCTGCTGATAGCCGGCGGCTACGTTATGCCGATGTGATGCAGGAAAGCCTCATTGGAAGGCTCGCGGCCCAGAAAGTTGCGGAGCAACTGATCTCCGTCGAGCGATCCGCCCGGTTCGAGGATCTCCCGGCGGTATCGTTGCCCAACCTCTGGACTGGTGACGCCCACTTCGGCGAATCGGCTGAACATATCCAGTCCGTACACCATCGACCAGAGATATCCGTAGTACCCGGCGTCGTAGCCACCAAGCAGATGGCCAAAACTGGCGGGAAAGAAGGTGCCTTCGTGCGGTGGGAGCAGGCCTACCGTCTCAGCTCGTTCGTGGATGAGGTCCATGTCGCTGTGATCGCCAGGCCCGTGGAGGCCCATGTCGAACACACCGAAGGAAACCTGTCGCAGGGTGTGCAGGGCGACGTTGAGGTGGCGCGCCCCGACGAGATCGTTAGAAAGCTCTTCAGGAATGGGCTCGCCCGTCTGATAGTGGCGTGCGAACCTCTGAAGGACCCCGGGTTGCCAGCACCATTCCTCCATGATCTGGCTTGGTGCCTCGACAAAATCCCATTCGGTATTCGCCCCTGAGAACCGGGTGAAATCAGCATTGGTGAGGGACATATGGAGGATATGGCCGAATTCGTGGAAAAGTGTTTCGACTTCCGCGTGCTGCAGCAAGGCAGGTCTGTCCGCGGTTGGCTTGGTCAAATTGGCCACGATGGCCGAGATCGGGCGACGGTACATGCCGTCGGGCTCCCGGTGACCGGGGTAGAGGGGAAAGGCGGCCGCATGGCTGAACTTACCCTCGCGGGGGAAGAGGTCCGCATAGAAGTACGCCAGGTGTTCGCCGCTGGCCGTGTCGAGTATCTGATACAGCAGCACTTCCTCGTGCCACGCTTTTGCCTCTGGAACCGGTTGGTACGTGAGACCGAAGACTTCGGCCGTGAGATCGAACAATCCGGCGATGACTTCCTCGAGCTTGAAATACTCGGCAACCCGATTGGTGTCGATACCGAATTCCCGCTTTCGGAGCTGCGTGTCGTAGTACCGCCAATCCCATGACTGGAGATCGCGGGACCCTGTATCGGTGGCCAACATGTCTGCCATGACGGCTATCTCCGCTCTTCCTCCCTCGGAGAGCGGCGGGATCAGCTCCGCATAGAAGGCTTCGACGGCGGCTGGGTGCTTGGCCATCTTCTCCTCCATCTGATAGTGAGCCCAAGAGTCCAGACCGAAGAGTTGCGCGATGCGCTCTCTCGCTTCAACCGCCTCTTGCAGAACCGGTCGATTGGCGTCAACGGCGCGGCTGTTGAATTTGAAGGCAAGAGCTTCGCGGAGGTCGCGTCTCTCGGCTTGCTCCATGAAGGGGATCACGTGCGGGTACGCCATACTGATCTGCAGGGAACCATCGGTGCCTCGGTCCAACCGCTCTATGTAATCATCTGGTAGGCCTGCCAGATCGGCGGTAGTCACCTCGAGGTAGTCCGCGTATTCGGCGATATTGCGCTGGAAAGCAACTTCGAGTTCGACAAGGCGCTCGCGGAGTCGTTGGACTTCGGCCTGATCATCAATTGAGAGTTCATGACCGGCCCGGCGGAAGTCTCGTAGCAGAAAGGCCAGAAAACGTTTCGCTTCGCCTTCCAGCTGGTCGGCTTCATCGGTCCCCGAGTAGTCCTTGACCGCCCGGAACAATTCGGGCCGGAAACTAAGTTCAACTTGCCACTTCTGGAGCCGCTCTTCTGACTCCCGGGCCGTTTCCCGGACTTCTTCGTCGGGGTGCACGTTGCCCAGAAACGGACCCCGTCCGTAGGCGTCCTGCAGCGCAACCGAGATGTCCTCGAGCGGACGAATAGTGTTTTCGAAAGTGCGCAACCCCTCGACGGCAATAACGGAAGTGACGGCAGCCTCAGCCCAAGCGATGGCGTCGGCCACCGTCTCATTGACGGCGGTTGCCGTGGTCGCGGTGTGGTCGACGAGCATGAGGAGAGACCCTACACCCGTCCCCGACCATCCGGAAAGGCGAAATCGAAAGGACGGCGGCCCTCAAGTTGGGGCTCTGGCCGGCCGATCCCATTCCATGGTGTGGTTTCTTTCGATCCTCGCGATAGCAGCGGTTGTTGGCCTGGCAGGCGCGATGGTCTGGGCAGTGCATGAGATCCTGCGCAGCGCCGCGGCAACCCGCCTCGAACGCAGCCTGCATCCCAGTGATGTGCTCGAACTCAATCAAGCGTTCGCCCGGGTCCGGCGGGACGTTCTCCACGGCGACTGACCGGGTCAACCCGGGACGGCACTAAGTTCCTATCCATGGACTCAGAATTAGCCGGCAAAGGAATCGTCGTCACCGGGGGCGGTGGTGGAATTGGGCAATCGGTAGTGAGGGCATTTGCCGCAGAAGGCGCCCGGGTGGCCGTTCACTATCGAACCTCAAAGCAAGCGGCCGAAGTCCTGGCCTCCGAGGTAGGCGGGGTTGCCATCGGCGCCGACCTGAGGGTTGAGGCCGAAGCGGATCGTCTCATCCCGCGGGCTCTCAAAGCGCTCGGCCGGGTCGATGTGGTGGTCGCCAATGCTGGAGTCTGGCCTTCTGCAGACCAGCCCATCTGGGAGCTTTCGCTCGAACGGTGGAGGGAAACCCTCGACGCCAATCTCACCGCAACGTTCTTGACCGCCCGGGGATTCTTTCGACATGCGGCCGCTACGGGGCGAGGAAGTCTGGTGATGATCGCCTCGACGGCCGGCGTGTTCGGCGAAGCCGGCCACGCTGATTACGCGGCCTCCAAAGGTGCCATTCTCTCGGGTTTGCTACTGAGCGCCAAGAACGAGGCTGCTCGCCTGGGTGGGGCGGTGCGAGTCAATGTGGTCGCCCCCGGCTGGACCGTTACTCCCATGACGACCGACGCACGCCGGGATCCGAATCTGGAGGCCCGGGTCACCTCGACGATGGCCCTGAAGAAACTCGGGGCTCCCGAGGATGTGGCCGCCCAGGTGGTGATATTGGCCTCGGACCGGTTGTCTGGGCACGTGACCGGTCAGGTGGTGGTTGTGGCAGGCGGTATGGAAGGCCGGCTCATTCCTTGATAACCCGTTCTGGCGTGAATTACCGACACATACCGCAGGAAACTCACGCCAGAACGGTTTTCTATCCCCTCCAGGTGACCGGGTGATCCGGGAAGAGGGCCGGCTCGCCGTCGATCCAGGTCGCCACGACCCGGGCGCGGCGAAGCTCGTCCGGGGTTGCCTCGACCGGGTCGCGATCCAAGACGACGAAATCGGCGGGGCTGCCGACGGCCAGTGGCTTTGGTTCTCCCATGGCCCGGGCGGCATCGTCGGTGAAGAGCGAAAGGGCTTGTGCTCCTGAGAGGGCTTCCGCGTGATCCAAGCCCCCCCGATCGCGGGCGGCGGCCATTCCCCATAGAGGGTGCGGAGGTTCGACCGGGCAGTCCGAACCTCCGGCCAGCGGGACTCCGGCCGCAACCAGCGAGGCAAGCGGGTACGCATGGCGGAGACGTTCCGGTCCGAGCCGCTTCTCCAGCCAACCGGCCTCGGAGGCCATAAACGCCGGCTGCACCGAAGCCGCAACACCGCCGGCGGCGAACCGACCGATCAGCTCCGGGGTCAGGATAGAGGCGTGTTCGATTCGCAAGTCGGTGGGGTCGGTTCCCTCCGCCAGGAGGTCATCGAACAGATCGAGCACCCGTCCGTTTGCGACATCGCCAATGGCGTGTACCGCCACCTTTCCACCGAGACGAAGCGCGGTCCGGGCCCGATCGCCAACGGCCGCCGGGTCGAGCCGGAGTGTTCCGTACGCATCGGGCTGGTCTGCATACGGGAGTTCCAAGGCGGCCGTATGACCACCCAGGCTCCCGTCGGCAAACTCCTTGACGCCCAGGAATGTGAGGCGTGGACCGGCTCCTGCGAGCGCGGCGGCCGCCTGTTCGAGTTCGAGGGAGTCGCCTGCGATGACCAGCACAGCCAGCTTGAGGGGGAGCCGCCCGGCAATGGCGAGTATGGCCTCGAGC
>JAHEDM010000193.1 GCA_024641205.1 Actinomycetes bacterium | reverse complement strand
CCGAGTTCGATCGCTTGACCGGTGCCGACCGCTACCACGTCCACCCGTGCGTTGCGTTCCTCCTCAAAGGCGGGGAGGATGGCATCGAGCAGCCCCGAATCGGCGGTGGAGGTAGTGGTAGCGAGCCGCAGCACCTCAACCTCAGGCGATCCACTCGCGCATGCGCCCAGGAGCAGCACGAACACCAGCAGAATGACGATTCGGGAACGCATCCACTCCCTCCGGCGTGATGACAGGAGATCATAACGCCGGGAGAGCGAATCTTGACTCAGATTGTCGAGTGGGGCCGGAACGCGTCGAGATAGATCTCGTGGATGGACTGTTCGGCGCGTTCGCAGAAGATGCGCATCCGGTCCACATGATCGCGGCCCGCCTCCGTGAGATGGGCGCCGCCACCTTCAGGACCTCCGGTCTGCGTGTCGAGGAGTTGCAGGCCCAAGCGCTCTTCCATCTCGTGGACCTTCTGCCACGCAACCCGGTAGGGGACCCCCATCACTTTGGCCCCGGCGGTGATCGATCCGTGTTCGTCGATCGATGCCAGGAGACGCATTCGCCAGCACGACGTCGCGACCTCACCGTCGGTCTCAAACCAGATATTGAAATGCGGCTCCATGTCGATCCCGGTCATTCGATACCGGCCGAAGCGTACCGCACAATCGGTTGGGCGCTATACGGGTTCGACGGCCACCGCGATCTCGCGTTTACACAGCTTCCGAACCTGCTCGCGCAACCGGTTGGGAATAGCGATCCGGAGGAAAAACGACACCCCGATCTTTGTCCGTTCATCTTTTCGAAACCGACTCGAAACCTAACGCCTCTACATTGCCCGACCAGTCGCCCGTCCTGAGAGGCCGGAGGATCTGTCGGAACGAAGAGTTGAGGCAAGGGAGAGAGCCATGAAGCGGAGATTTCTGTTCGTTGGCGCCGGAGCGAGCGTCGGAGTGCTCGTGCTGGCGGCACCCGCGTTTGCACAAGATGGGATGACTGCGGACGCAGTGCAAGCAACCCTGGACAACATTTGGGTCCTGGTCGCTGCCGTTCTGGTTATCTTCATGCAGGCCGGTTTCGCACTCGTCGAGGCGGGCCTCACCCGGGCCAAGAACGTCGCCAATATCATGATGAAGAACCTGATGGACTTCTCGGCCGGCGTGCTCGCATTCGCCGTGGCAGGGTTTGCCATTGCCTTCGGGTCCGGCAACAGCTTCTTCGGGACGGAGGGGTGGTTTCTCGATCCGAACCACTTCACGGACGGGTACTTCGGGACGCTTTCCCTTCCAACCTTTTTCATCTTCCAGGTGGCCTTCGCTGCTACTGCGGCCACGATCGTCTCAGGGGCGATGTCGGAACGCACCAAGTTCAAGAGCTACTTCGTCTATAGCTTCGTCATCACCGCGCTGATCTACCCGATCGTGGTCCACTGGCTGTGGGGCGGAGGCTGGCTCTCCGAACTCTCAACTCCCATGATCGACTTTGCCGGTTCCACCATCGTTCACAGTGTCGGTGGTTGGGCGGCCCTCATGGGCGCTTTGATACTCGGCCCCAGGATCGGCAAGTACGCCAAGGACGGAACGCCGCGCGCCATTCCCGGGCACTCGATCCCGTTTGCCATCCTCGGAGTGTTCGTCCTGTTCGTTGGATGGTTCGGTTTCAACCCGGGATCTGAACTGGCGGCCGACGGAGCGGTCGGCGCCATCGCCGTCACCACCCTGATCGCCGGGGCCGCCGGCGCGGTCTTTGCGACCTTCACTGTGTGGATCAAAACCGGCGCACCAGATGTGGCGATGGCCGGAAACGGGACCCTGGCCGGTCTGGTTGGTATCACGGCAGGAACGGCCAACGTGTCAAATGGGGGCGCTGCGATCATCGGCGCCCTGGCCGGGATCCTTGTCGTGTTCTCGGTCTTCTTCATCGATCGGCGCAAGATCGATGACCCCGTCGGTGCTATCTCCGTGCACGGAGTATGTGGCGCCTTCGGCACGCTGATGGTCGGCCTGCTCGCCACAGACGGCGGCTTGTTCTATGGAGGCGGATTCGATCAACTCTTGACCCAAGTCATCGGCGTTGTAGCAGTATTCGCCTTCGTGACCATCACGACGGGGCTGTTGTTCCTAGCCATCAAAGCGACGATTGGACTCAGGGTTCCGCCCGAAGAAGAGATTGAGGGTCTCGATGTGACCGAGCACGGCGCTCCCGGGTACGGTCCTGACGTTTTCGCCACGGCACCGGCCGCGGGCTGAGAGGAGTAACGAACATGCAACTGGTCACCGCGGTCATCAAGCCGCACAAGGTCGACGAAGTAATTGAAGCCCTTCGGGCCGCCGGGATCCAGGGGATAACAGTCAGCGAGGTCAAAGGGTTTGGACGCCAGGGCGGCCACACCGAAACCTACCGCGGAGCGGAATACACGGTCGACTTCACACCGAAGGTCAAGCTCGAGATTGTGATCGATACGGTCGACGTTTCGAGAGTAACCGGTGTGATCCAGTCGACCGCTACGGCAGGCAAAATCGGGGACGGCAAGATCTGGGTCACGCCCATCGAGGCGGTTATCCGGATCCGCACCGGCGAACAGGGCAAGGACGCCGTCTGACGGCGAAGCCCGCCCGGATTCGACGGTAGGGTTTCTAGCTCTGCAGCCGGTCCTGGATACGAGTCCGAAGGGCGGCCAATTCTGACTCGATCCGGATGGGCGCTCCGGCCCGGCGCACGTGGAATAGATCGCGTGCTTGGCGGCCCATCGTGTCGATCTTGGCAAGATGAACGTCGAGCCCTTCATCATGGAGGGCTTCGACGATCTCCGTGAGCAGTCCGATGCGGTCGGGAGCGCGCACTTCGATAACGGTGTGACGACCGGTGCCGTCCATTCGCACTTCCACCGGGATCTGGTCGTGGCCGGGCCTTCGATACGCCTTCACTCGCTCCCGGATGGCAGGTCGAAGGTCACGCTGATCGTTGAGGGCGCCCACGAGGTCCTCAGCTACCCGATCCCATCGATCCGGCGCGGCGGTCGCCCCCGTTTGGTCGTCTGCGACATGAAACGTGTCCAGGGCGATTCCATCGGATCGGGTTCGAAGGCGGGCGTCCATGACTCCGATGCCGTTGGCCGTGAAGGCCCGGCTGACGGCCAAGAGAAAGCCCTCGCGGTCGGTCCCGGCAACGAGGACCCGTCCCGGATTGCGCGGATCAACCGAAACCTGACCGGGCGCCTCGAGGTGAGTCAGGATGTCGAGGTGCCATGCCACCTCGCGAGGCGTCGTCGTGTCGAGGTAGTCGGCCGGCATGGCGGCAACATGCTCCTCGATGAGACGCCGTTCTGGTTTGTCGCCGGCAACATTCATTATGGCTTCGATGTCTGGGGTGGCTCGCACGGGCTCACCCGTCTCGAGAGCCTTGGCGACCTGGCGGTACAGCCTTTGCAGCAACGTAGCCCGCCAGTCATTCCACATAGTTGAACCGGTCGCCCGGAGATCAGCGATAGTCAGCAAATACAGCAATTGAAGCTGGCGCAGGTCGTCGACCGTCGCAGCAATCTCATCGATCACTGCCGGGTCGGCGATATCGCGGCGAGTCGCCGTTTCGGCGAGGAGGAGGTGATGGCGTACGGCAATCACCACGACGGCGATGGTCGCGGGGCCGAACCCGGCGCGACGAAGGAAGGTTGCCGCCAGTTCAGCTCCGACGGTTTCGTGATGACCACCGCGGGCCTTGCCGATGTCGTGGAGGAAGGCGGCGAGGAGCAGCTCCTCCGTTGATCCGATCTCGTCGGCGATCTGAGCGTGTTCACCTCCCTCGCTGATCATCGCCTGCATTTCGTCGACGGCGCGCCAGAGGTGGGCGCCGCCTGGATGCTCGTGGAAGGGAGCAAGCTGCGGAGCAGTCGAAACCGGTGTCCACTCGGGGAATTCACGTTCCACCCATCCCAGTTCTTCCAGAAGGCCGAAGATGGTCCGGCCGCGGGCCCCGGCCGATAGGAGCATGACGAACGCCTTCCGATCGGCCGCCGTCCACACCATGGGAGAGGCCGAACGGATCAGATCCTCCTCCCGAGCGTCGAGCCAGGCACCCTGGGGACGGGCCGCCGCCCGGACCGCCACGGTCAACACGCTCTCCGAGACGCCGGCATCTTGCGGTGACTCAGTGGAAGAGAATCGGGTCCGTATCGCCCCAAAGACCCTACGTCCCAACCCGGCGTTCGGGTCTGGATCGACGTGGAGGTCGGGCCAGCGGCGATCGGCCAATCGGTCACCGATGTGGAGGGCGGAGGTGAGAGAAACGGCGAGGGTTTCGACGTCGGTGTTGAGCCAGCGAGCCGCCGGTTCTCGCAGGTCGACCGCGAACCGATCAACCGCCCGGCCCGCCGATGCATGAAGGGCGTTCCGCACCGACAGGAGGGTTGTCTTGGCTTCGCGCTCTTTCTGCGTTGGTTCGTCGTAGCTGATGCCGACCAACTCAGCTCGCCTGCGTTCCCACCAGAAGCCTTCATGGGTTCGCAGTGCGCCTCGTCCTTCTTTCAGGTCCGCCGCCATCAAAGGGTAGGGTTCGGCGAGTCGCCGTTCTCGCTCCTGATCGGCGAGGCGCGGGGCCAGGGGCCGTTCGCTCACCAATTCGGCGAGCACCCGCTCAAACTCATCGAACAATGCGACGTCGCCTACGACGAGGCGAGCCGACAACAGCGCGGTGAGGGTTTCCAGTTGCTCGCGGCCGGCCACGCGACATTGCTCAACGGTACGCACTGCGTGCCCGACCTTGAGGTTGGCGTCCCACAGCGGATAGAACACCGCCCGGATGAGCGACTCGGTGTCGCGGTTGCGGTGGAGCAGCATCAGGTCGACGTCGGACCACAAGCACTGCTCGCCGCGGCCGTAACCGCCCAGGGCAACCACCGCCGCTCCCGGACCGACCCCGGCGCCGAGCCCGCCGATGGCTGTGTCGAGAGCACCGCTCAGCACCGCGCAGGTGTCCGGGCCACCGTCGCCGATCGCCTCCGAACTCACGCTGGTGCGAAGGTCGAGGAAGTCTGTCAACGAATTGGCGCTCACATGACCTCCTTAGCGGGCAAGTCGGCAGGAATCAGGCTGGTGCCTGCCCGCCATCCGGCACGAATGGTATGGATGTTCGCGTATCTGTTTTCCTACCGCGGCCGTCAGACGGTCGAGAAGGGTTTGCCCTTGCGAGGGAACAGGCTGCGCCGGGAATCCCAGACCACGATAGTGAAGATGACCAGACCTCCGAGCAAGATGATCCAGCCCAGGTATTGACGCTCAAATGACAGGTGCCGGGACGCATCACTGGCTCTCCCGGCACCTTCGATGAGCTTGCCGATCGTAGCGTCGATGAGACCGTTTCCTGCACCAGGCCCCGACGTGGACGCGGTATCGATGGGTGGTATCGCCGCGTCTGAACCTGGGTCCGCTTGGTTGTCTCTCGTTCCTTCGTCGTGGACGCCTTCGTGGCAGACGGTGCACTCTCTCCCACCCGAGTGAGCGACGTTGTGACAGGTGGCGCAATCGGCACCACGACCGGCCGAAAGAGTATCAGCGCCGCCGG
>JAHEDM010000192.1 GCA_024641205.1 Actinomycetes bacterium | reverse complement strand
CGCCATGTCTTCGTACCTCTACATCCCCGGGATGCCGGATGCGGACCTCATCATCCGCACCTCGGGCGAGTACCGGTTGAGCAATTTCCTGCTCTGGCAGGCCGCCTATGCGGAGTTCGTTTTCCCCGAGGTCCTTTTCCCCGATTTCACCCCCAGGCATTTGGCCGATTGCGTAGCTGAGTATCAGAGGCGCAAGAGACGGTTTGGAAAGGCATAGGCAGCCTGCGGTTGCCGTACTTGGTACTGCGTACTTCGTACCCCGCTAACCCTCTTCGAAATACGAAGTACAAAATACGAAGTACGTTCTTCCAACTACCATCCCCTCCTCCTCTCAACCAGACAGGCTCCACCATGACTATCTCCCTCGACACCATCGTCAATCTCTCCAAGCGGCGCGGATTCGTGTTCCAGTCCTCGGAAATCTACGGCGGCCTACGCTCCGCCTACGACTACGGGCCGCTCGGCGTCGAGCTGCTGCGCAACGTGAAGAACGAATGGTGGCGTTCGATGGTGCAACTGCGTGGCGATATTGTTGGGCTCGATTCGGCCATCCTCCAGGCCCGCGACGTGTGGGTTGCTTCCGGACATGAGGCATCATTCACCGATCCACTCGTGCAGTGTTCGAATTGCAACTCCCGGTTCCGCCTGGACAAACTCGATGATCAGGATCTGTGCCCCAGCTGCGGCAATCGGAAGACGTTCGGCGAGCCCCGCCAGTTCAACCTCATGTTCAAGACGTTCATGGGCCCGGTCGACGACGAGACCGGTCTTGTCTACCTCCGGCCGGAGACTGCACAGGGGATCTTCATCAATTACGACAACGTCCGGCGGGCGGCTCGAAAGAAGCTGCCGTTTGGAATTGCCCAGATGGGCAAGTCGTTCCGCAATGAAATCACCCCCGGCCAGTTCGTGTTTCGGACCCGGGAGTTCGAGCAGATGGAGATGGAGTTCTTCTGCCGGCCGGAAGAAGCCGGCCGGTGGTACGAGCACTGGACCAAGGACCGTTATCAGTGGTACCTGGATCTTGGGATGTCCGAGGACAACCTGCGGATCCGCCCCCATGGACATGATGAGCTGGCCCACTACGCAGCGGCGTGTTCCGATGTCGAATACCGGTACCCCTGGGGTTGGGACGAACTCGAAGGGATCGCCAACCGCACCGATTTCGACTTGAAAGCTCACTCCGAACACAGCGGTACCGATCTGTCGTACTACGACGACGAGACGGATGAGCGGTTCTATCCCTATGTAATCGAACCGGCTGCCGGAGCGACGCGCACAACCTTCGCCTTCCTGATGGACGCTTACCACGAGGAGGAGGTGCGGGGCGAACAGCGGGTGGTCCTCAAGATCCACCCCAAGCTGGCACCGTTCAAGGTGGCCGTGCTCCCGCTGTCGAAGAAACCGGAGTTGGTAGGCGAGGCGGAGAAGGTGGCCGACCTGCTCCGTCCTCACTTCCTGATCGACTTCGACGTTACGCAGTCGATCGGACGACGCTATCGGCGTCAAGACGAAATCGGCACACCGTACGCGGTCACGTTCGACTTCGATTCACTCGAGGATCGGGCGGTTACCGTTCGGGACCGCGACACGATGGAACAAGACCGGATCCCGGTTGAGAACCTTGTGAGGTACCTGGCCGAGAGGCTGCCGTAGCCGGCAGCACACGGCCGCGTTTCAGGTGGTCGGCCTGGCGATGGCGTTCGGGATCGGGCTGATCGTGTTGGCAGGAGATGTCATCACCGGCCTCACCGGTGGGTTCGGTGCCGGAGTGGTTGCGGCGCTCCGGCACGGAGAGGGGCACAGCCGCAATGTGCGGGCGTTGGTGGTGGCCATCGTGACCGTCGACCTATTCATCGTGCTGCGCATCGTCCCCGAAGTGGTGCTCGTCACGGGTTCCCTACTTCCGATTCCGGCTGTCTGACTCGTCGATCGATTGAAGGAACGCCGCTACGAAGGCGCCCGGCGCCTGAAAGCAGAGTGAGGAGGCCCGCCGGCGCTTCCGCTCCTGCCTCGTCCAGGGGCGTGGCTTGTTTCCCGTGCAGCGACCCTGAAACCCTTGACGCACTGCCCCTCTACACTCGCTGCAATGGCCTTTCACAGAGATGATATCGAGCGGGTCCGGCACGCGACCAACATCGTCGAATTACTCGAAGGCGTGACGACGGTGAAAAAACGCGGGCGAACGGTCAGTGCCATCTGTCCATTCCACCAGGAGAAAACGCCCTCCTTGTCGATCGATGTGGCCCAAGGGCTTTACCATTGTTTTGGCTGTCAGGCCGGCGGCGACGTGTTCAAATTTGTCCAGGAAACGCAGGGTCTCGATTTCTCCGAGGCCGTCGAGCAGCTGGCCGCCCGGGCCGGAATTGCCCTGCAGCGCGACCCGGAGGCCCTTCGTCGCAAAGGGGAGCGAGAAGGGCTGATCGAGGCTACCCGCACGGCCGTCGATTTCTATCAGCATCGGCTCAAGACCGGCCAAGATGCCGGGGGAGCCCGGTCGTATCTGCGCGGGCGCGGCTACGACGTCGAGGTGATCGATCGCTTCCAGCTCGGCTACGCGCCGGGCGGGGATGTGTGGGACGCTCTCGTCACGCACCTCCGAGCGGCGGGCGTCTCGGAGAAAGTCATGATCGAGGCAGGGCTGGCCGCCCGGACCGGCCGGGGACGTCTCCGCGACTGGTTCCGCGGCCGGATCATGTTCCCGATCTTCGACCTGCGCGGCGAACCGGTTGGGTTCGGGGCTCGCATCTTGGAAGGCGATGGACCCAAGTACCTGAATTCACCGGAGACCCGCATCTATCAGAAGGCCCGTCTGCTCTACGGGCTGAACTGGGCGAAGTCCGATATCACCCGGGCCGGGTATTCGCTGGTCGTCGAGGGGTACACAGACGTCATCGGTCTGCATCTGGCCGGTCTTCCGCAGGCCGTCGCGACCTGCGGAACGGCGCTGGGCGAGGAACACTTCGATCTTCTCCGCCGGTTCGCCGAACGAGTCGTGCTGGCCTTTGATGCCGATCAGGCGGGATCCGGAGCCGCCATCCGGGGCGATGAGCTGGAAATCCCGGTGAAGCTCAACCTCGATCTACGGGTGGCCGTCATGCCGGAAGGAAGGGACCCGGCCGACCTCGTTCGGGCTGGTGAGGCTGAGGTGATGCGAACGGCCGTTGCGGACTCGATGCCGCTGCTTCAGTTCAGGTTGGGGCGTGAGTTGGAGCGGTTCGACCTTTCCGAACCAGAGGGCCGGGCGCGCGCCGTTCGAGAAACGGCCCGCTTGATCGCCCGCCAGCAGGACGACCTGGTTCGGCGCGAGTACGCCCGATTTGTGGCGCGCCGGGTCGGTACCGATTTCGAAGCGGTCATGGCCGAGATCAGAGGCGGGGCGTCGACCCGGCGGTCCGAGCCTCATGCCCCCGAACAGGAACCGCGGCGAAGGAGCGGTGTCGAGCGGGCCGAACGGGAATTGCTGCGTGCGTTGCTGGCCAACGATGCCAGGCTGGCGGAGGCGGAGGTTGACGCCGCCATCTTCATGAACGGCGTTTTCCGGGATGCCTACCTGCTGCTGGCGCCCGCCATAGCCGATCTGCCTCCGGGCGAGCCCCCCGACCTGGCCGCGCTGATTGGAGAAGGAGACGCCGGCGCTCCCGCCCTGCTGCGGGCCCTAGCGCTTGATGCCCTGCCGATCAGCGACCCGGTCGCGCTGGTCGATCGACTGGCCGGCTGGCGTATTGAGCGTGATATCGCAGAATTACGTCGGGTCCTGGATCGAACGGATCCGGCGGAAGAACCACAAACCTATTCCGCGATGTTCGAACAATTGATAGCTTTGGAAAGGAAGAAACGCGAACTAGGGGACCGGTAGGTTGTCACATCAAGCAAATGCCATCGAGATTCTGGTCCAACGCGCTCAGCAGCGCGGCTTCCTCACGGTTGCCGAGATACAGCAGGAGTTGCTTGAGGCAGACGCCATTGCAGATTCCTTTGAGGAGACATTCGATCGGCTGCAGAGTCTCAAGGTCCGCATTGAGGAGGACGGCCCCGATGCCCTCGACGCGGCGCCGCTCGGGGCTGATGAGCTGGTGGCTGTGTCCGATCCCGTCCGCATGTACTTGCAGGAAATTGGGCGTGTGCCGCTTCTGAGTCCCCAGCAGGAAGTGGAACTGGCGATGCAGAACGAAGCCGGCCTGCGAGCGGTGGCCAAGCTTACGGCAGAACCGCCCTCCGTTCTGAGTGTGGAAGACAAGAGCATTCTCGAGCTGACGGTACGCAACGGGGAAGCCGCCCAACGTCGACTGGTCGAGGCCAACCTACGACTGGTGGTCTCGATCGCCAAGAAGTATGTGGGGCGCGGTATGCCGTTGCTCGATCTGATCCAGGAGGGAAACCTCGGTCTGATGCGGGCCGTGGACAAGTTCGACTATCGCAAAGGTTTCAAGTTTTCCACCTATGCCACCTGGTGGATCCGCCAGTCGGTGACGAGGGCGCTGGCCGATCAAGCTCGTACGATTCGAGTGCCCGTCCACATGGTGGAGACGATCAACCGGCTGGCTCAGGTGCAGCGGGCCTTGATGCAGGATCTGGGCCGCGAGCCGAGCATCGATGAGATAGCCGAGGAGATGGAAGTCGAGCCGGGCAAAGTGACCGAGTTGCGCCAGATCGCCCAGGATCCTGTTTCTCTAGAAACACCCCTGGGCGAAGAGGAAGATTCGACTCTCGGCGACTTTGTTGAGGACACCGAGGCCGTCGTGCCCGTCGAGGCCGCTGCTTTCAAGTTGTTGCAGGAGTACGTTGCTCGTGCCCTCGAAGACCTGAACGAGCGCGAGCGGCAGGTCATCATCATGCGGTTCGGGCTCGAAGACGGCCAGGTTCGCACCCTGGAAGAGGTTGGGAACCACTTCGAAGTGACCAGGGAACGGATCCGACAGCTGGAGACCAAAGCGCTCGCCAAGCTTCGCCACCCGGCTCGTTCAAAGCGCCTCGAGGGATTCCTCGGTGAAGCGTGAAGCGCCCGAACGGGTGCCGTGGGACGGGGAAGGTTCGTAGCTTTCGAAGCGTGAGATGCTTTCCAGCCACGAACCACGAACTACGAACTTCCTTGTACTGCTGATCGAATCCGCTCGGAAGCTGTGGTCATACCGTTGCCCAGGAACTCTTTGCTGATTTCGGCGGCCCGCTGCACGGGCTCGGTTCTCCTGAGCTTTTTGAAGGCTCGCACAATCTGTTCGTACCGTTCGCGACCAGCTCGGGTCCCGAGGATGTAGCCGACGGAAAACCCCAGGATCATGCCGAACCGGAACCTCATAGTGGTCTCCCCGCTGGTCGTATCTTGAATATCCGATTCTGGCACACAGTGGTACCATCCCGTGCTCGAAACCCCTTCCGGGGTAGCTCAATTGGCAGAGCGCCGGACTGTTAATCCGTAGGTTGTGAGTTCGAGTCTCACCCCCGGAGCCACCATAACCCCTGTGAATACAGGGGCTTCTGCGTTCCTTGGGGCTCGTCTGGCTGGTTGAGTCCTCAAAGAGTCCGCAACGAGTCCGCACGTCAGACGATCTTGATGCCATCCAGGCCTCACCGAATAGCCGATCGAAGATCGTCGT
>JAHEDM010000191.1 GCA_024641205.1 Actinomycetes bacterium | reverse complement strand
GAGTCGCCGAGATCGTTCTCAACGCGATCGAGATCGACCTGCACCGCGTGGAGGTCACGGCTGCCGGCGCCACGCAGGACGCGGCGCTCGACTATGACCCGGGCAAGGAGCGAGTGACCCTGGTTCTCGGGACTCCCATCGACGCCGGGCACCTCGAGATCGCCATCGACTACTCCGGGATCATCAACGACAACCTCCAGGGCTTCTACCGGTCGACCTACACGACGACCGGCGGCGAAGAGAAGGTAATCGCCACCACCCAGTTCGAGGCCACCGATGCGCGGCGGGCGTTCCCGTGCTGGGACGAGCCGGACCTCAAGGCGACCTACCAGGTGACTCTGGTCGTTCCCGATCACATGATGGCGGTTTCGAACTCCACCGCAATATCCGAGTCGGTCGCCGCCGACGGTCGCCGCGTCGTCAAGTTCGACAGAACGATGGTGATGTCCACCTATCTGGTGGCGTTTGTCGTTGGCGAGCTGGAGGCCACAGATCCGATTGATGCCGCCGGCACGCCGCTGCGCATCGTCCACGTGCCCGGCAAGGGACACCTTACGCAGTTCGCTCGCGACGTAGGCGCCTTCGCCCTGCGCTACTTCGCCGATTACTACAACATCTCGTACCCGGGAGACAAGCTCGACATGATCGCGGTCCCCGACTTCGCGTGGGGGGCGATGGAAAACCTGGGCGCCGTCACCTACCGGGAGACGGCGCTCCTGGTCGATCCCGCCAAGGCCACCCAGGTCGAGCTGGCCCGGGTTGCCGACGTGATTGCCCACGAACTGGCTCATATGTGGTTCGGCGATCTCGTCACCATGAAGTGGTGGAACGGCATCTGGCTCAACGAAGCCTTCGCCACATTCATGGAGTTGAAGTGCATCGATGCCTACCGACCCGACTGGAAGCGGTGGCTGGCCTTTGCTGCCTCGCGCAGCTCCGCCATGGATACCGACAGCCTGGCGTCGACGCGGCCTATTGAATACCCGGTGGGCTCGCCCGAGGAGGCGAACGAGATGTTCGACATCCTCACCTACTCCAAGGGGTCCGCGGTGTTGCGGATGCTCGAGGTGTATCTCGGTGAGGACGTGTTCCGCGACGGCATTCGCAACTACCTCGAGACCCACTCCTACTCCAACACCGAGACGGCCGATCTGTGGGCTGCGCTCGAGAAGGTGAGCGGCGAGCCGGTTGGCGAAATCATGCATGGCTGGATATTCCAGGGGGGCTACCCGCGCCTGAATGTGGAGCGCTCCGGGGACGGCTACGCCATCTCTCAGGAGCACTTCCGGTATCTCGGAGATGGAGAGGGCTCCTGGGAGGTGCCGGCGCTGTTCGGTGGCGCCTCCGCCGAGGGGCGACTGCTAATCAGCGACGAGGCCACGGTCGCTCCCAACGAGGGCTTCCGCCTCAACCGGCGCGGCCAGGGTTTCTACCGGGTGCAGTACGACAGTGAGCTTCGTGAGGAGCTCGCAGAGCGGGCGGCGGCGCTGCCGGGGGAGGAGCGCTACTCGCTCGTTAGCGACACGTGGGCCAATGTTCTTGCGGGTGACGTGCCCGCCGGGGAATTCCTCGAGCTGGTTACTCAGTTCAGAGATGAGCCCGAGCCCGAGGTGTGGGGAGCCATCATCGGTGGCCTCGGTGAGCTGAACCGGGTCGTGTCGTCGGACGATCGCCCGGATCTGCAGCGTTTCATCAGGGATCTGGTGACCCCGGCGGCCGACCGGATGGGATGGGAGCCGGCCGAAGGTGAATCCGACCTCGATCGCCGGTTGCGCGGGTTGCTGCTGCGGACCCGAGGGGTGCTCGGCGACGACAAGTCGACACTGCCCGATGCACGGGCGTTGTTCGAGGCCAGCCTCGGAGGCGAGGCCGTCGATGGTGAGGTCGCCGCGGCGGCCCTAGCCATAGTCGCCGCCAACGGTGGCCAGGAGGAATTCGATACGTTCATCGAGGCGTTTCAGACGGCGGGCTCACCCCAGGATGAGGTGCGCTATCTGCAAGCGGCGATCGCCGTGCCCGAGCAGGAGACGGCCGCCCAATTGCTCGACATGCTGACGGGCGGGGAGATCCGACGCCAGGATGGTGCCTGGGTTACGGCGCGGCTCATCGGGCATCGCACTACCGGGGCCGAGAGCTGGCAGCGGATAACGGATCGCTGGGACGAGGTGCTGGCGGCCGTACCGCCGCAGAGTCAGCGGCACATTCTCGATTGGTTGCCGTTTCGCTCTGAGCCCGACGTGGCCGCCGACATCGAGGCGTGGCTGGCAGACAATTCACTGGTCGGCGGTTCGAAGTTCACCGAGCAGCAACTCGAGTTGCTCAAGGTGCGGGTCGGTTTGCGGGGCCGCGAAGAGGGGCGTCTCGGCGAAAGTCTGTGATATCGACGCACGCCCGGTTTTGATTACTTACAATTAGGCGACATTCTCTTCAAGGAGTAGCTAATGGGACTCATGGACACCATCAAGGGCTGGTTCAGCAAAGGCAAGGACACAGCCGGTGATGTGGCCGAGAAGTCGGGTGACGTAGCCGAAGGCGCTTGGGATAAAACCAAGGACGTTGCCGCGAAGGCCGGTGACATGGCCAAGGACGTCGCCGAAGACGTCAAGGACAAGTTCGACGGAGATGACGACGGGGACGCTGCCGACAAGTAGGCAGTCCTCGGCTCGACATAGAAACGCCGCCACAAAGTGGCGGCGTTTCTATGTCGAGCAAATCAGGACCTGCTCGAGTTCAACGGAAGCGGCCTGACGGCCGCAGTGTTTCCCCGAATTCGACCGCGCATGTCACTCGAATTCGTACGAGGGGGCTGCCGGAGCCACCCCCTCGTGCTCCCCCACAACACGTTCGGAACGTTGTACGTTGTACGTCGTACGAGCGCGTCAACTGTGAGGGAGCCCCATTCGTAGCCATGAAGTCGAGTACGAGATCTTTGGGTGATGACCTGCAGTTCGTTGAGGTCGTGCTCGATCCGGGGGAGACGGTCATTGCCGAGGCCGGGGCGATGATGTACCTCGAGGACGGCGTCGACTTCGAGAGGGTGATGGGCGACGGCTTCGAGTCGGACGCCGGCCTCTTCGGAAAACTCGAGTCGGCGGGGAAACGTGCCATCACGGGCGAGTTGATCTTCATGACGCACTTCACCAACAATGGCGGCGGTACCCAGCGGGTCGGCTTTGCCGCCCGCTATCCCGGCAAGATCGGGCCGGTGGATCTGGCCGTCACCGATGGTCGCCTGATCTGTCAGAAGGACGCCTTCCTGTGCGCCGCCATGGGGGTCAGGGCCGTCATCGTCTTCAACAAGAAGACCGGGCGTGGTTTGTTCGGCGGCGAGGGCTTCATCCTTCAGGACCTCCCGGGTGACGGTCTCGTGTCCCTGCACGCCGGGGGCACCATCATCGAGAAGCGCCTGGTGGGGGATCGGCTGCGTGTCGACACCCGTTCGATCGAACCAGCCGGCAAGCTCAAGTCGCAGGTCTTCGGGGGCGAAGGTCCCTTCCTGGCGACATTGCAGGGCACAGGGAGAGTATGGCTCCAGTTGCTGCCGTTCTCCCGCATCGCCGACAGGATCGCGCCGATGGGCGCGACCCATGGTGAAGGTTCCGTGATTGGCGGGATATCCACCATGTTCGAGCGGTGACGGCCGGAGCCGCCCCCTTCCTCAGCCTGGAGCATCCCATCAGGCTGGCCCATCGCGGGAGCCGCGTTCTCTGGCCGGAGAACACAATGGAGGCTTTTCACGGTGCCGTTGCGCTTGGATATCGATACATCGAAACGGACGTTCGGATTACGAACGATGGGCACGTCGTCGTCTTCCACGATGAGACGCTGGAGCGGACCACGAACGGCCGCGGCAGGGTGATCGACCGGACTCTCGATGAGCTGCGTGAGCTCGATGCCGGGTACAAGTTCGACCCGGATACCGGGTATCCGATGCGGGCCTGCGGTGTCGGCGTCTCAACCCTCCACGAGGTGTTCGCCGAGTTTCCGGGCGTCCACTTCAACGTCGATCTCAAAGGGCCCGGCCTCGAGTGGGCGGTCGCGGATGTGGTCAAAGCCGCCGGCCGCGAAGAATCGACACTGATCGGCTCCTTCTACGACCACCGCAGCGCCAAGTTCCGCCGCATCACCCGCGGGGCGGTCGCCACCTCGGCCGGGCCGTCGGCAACCATTGCGATGTGGGTGGCCTCACGGGTGGGACGCCATGTTACGCGGCCGGTCGCCGCCTACCAGATCCCGTTCGACTATCGGTCACTCCCGATCGACCAGAAGTACATCGACGCCATTCACGATTCTGGTGCCCAGGTTCATTTCTGGACGGTGAACGAAGTCGTCGACATGAATCGTTTGCTCGACATGGGAGCCGACGGCCTCGTGACGGATCGGCCCGATCTGCTCAACGAGGTCCTGCGCGACCGGGGGCACGATGTTTGAGCGACCGTCGCGGTGAGTGTCCCGGCGGGTTCCGAATCCAGCGGCTGGCGGAGACTGTGAAGAGGCCGCACAAGGATCTCACCCCGACCCGCAAGGCACGGGCGGTGTTGGGCCCAATCGTCGGCTCGGGCTGGATGGCCAATTATTCTTCTTCTCGGATTGGACACCCGGCCTCGTTGTCTGGACGATTGGCGTGGCGTGGCTTGGATTGGTTTGCAGCCCGTGTCCGACGAAGCGATTGCTGAGTGGCTTACGGACGACCCGAGGCCGGCAGTCGTCGGAGGGTTCTTGAAGTGGAGCGCAATCGTAGGGGCTGCGACTGTCGGGGCAACACAGGTCGCGGTCCGGATCCAGTGAGCCCCGGCAATCCCCGGCGGCGCCGTATGGCTCGAGCTAGACCGAGGCCTTGAGCAGTTCGTCGAGGACGCCGTCCTGGTGGAGGGCGAGGAGGTCATCGAAGCCGCCAACATGAGTCTCGCCGATGACGATCTGGGGCACGGTGCGCTGGCCGGTGATGGTTTCGAGCTGGCCGCGGGGGTCGTCCCACTTCTCGACGTCGATCTCGGTGTAGGTGACGCTTTTGTTGTCGAGGAACGCCTTTGCGTTGACACATGAGGGGCACCACGAAGTGGTGTAGACGGTTGCTTGATTCATTCCTGGCCTTTCGAGTTCACCGCAGAATACAACGAACCGCCGAAGCCCAAATCCCGGTCGGGCAATAATCCCGGCTTTAACGTACCGCTGCCGCCTACCATCCACCTATGGCTACCGATTACCCCGTGATCATCCAGGGCGGCATGGGTATCGCCGTGTCCGGCTGGAAGCTCGCACGCGCCGTGTCATCCGAGGGCCAGCTGGGTGTGGTTTCGGGGACGGCGCTCGACGGGGTACTCGTGAGGCGGCTCCAACTGGGCGATCCCGACGGCGACGTGCGGCGGGCGCTTGCGGCCTTTCCCATACCCGGCGTGGCCGAGAATGTGCTCGAGCGTTACTTCGTCGAGGGCGGTATCGAGAAGGGGTCTCGCTTCAAAGCGCGACCGATGCACAAGTTGGCCCTCACCCGCCGCTCCCAGGAGCTGCTGGTCACCGCCAACTTCGTTGAGGTGTTCCTCGCCAAAGAGGGCCACGGCAATCCGGTTGGGATCAACTTCCTCGAGAAGGTGCAGATCCCCACTTTGCCCTCTGTCTATGGGGCGATGCTCGGGGGTGTCGACTACGTCCTCATGGGG
>JAHEDM010000190.1 GCA_024641205.1 Actinomycetes bacterium | reverse complement strand
GGCTGGATCACCACCGAGGTGGGCCGTCAGCCCTGGATTGTCCAGGATCTGCTCCGCACATCTGATGCGGTGAGCAACGCCGACGGCATTGTGATCACGGCGACGATCATCTCCATTGTCTATCTGGCGCTGAGTGTCATCACCATCGCGGCGTTGCGGTGGATCGCCGCTCGCTTTGCCGCCGGTGAAGTGGTTCCGGCGCCCTATGGACCCCCCGAGAAGGTTCGGTGATGAGCCTCGCCGAAGTGATCCTCGTGATCATCTGGGTGGGAGTCTCCGCCTACGGTGTATTCGGTGGCGCCGACTTCGGGGCCGGTATCTGGGACCTCATGGCGGGAGGACCCGAGGAGGGTTCCCGCACCCGGGCCTTGCTGGAGCGATCCATTGGTCCTGTGTGGGAAGCCAATCATGTCTGGCTGATCTTCATCCTCGTCTATTTGTGGACCGCATTCCCGGAGCCGTTTGTTTCGATCGCTTCGACCATGCTGATCCCTTTGAGTCTGGCGGCGCTCGGCATCATCCTGCGCGGCTCGGCGTTTGCTTTCCGCAAATGGGCTGGCTCTCTCCGGCGGCAACGATGGTTCGGTGCGGTCTTCGCCGGATCGTCGGTGCTCACGCCTTTCTTCCTTGGAACTGTGGCCGGTGGCATCGCTTCCGGGCGGGTCCCGCTGGGGAACGCCGCCGGTGATCCGGTTACCTCCTGGTTGAACCCAACTTCGTTGCTGGGCGGATCTCTGGCCGTCATCACCTGCGCCTACCTGGCGGCGGTGCTGGTGAGCCGTGACGCCAAGCAGAGCGGCGATGAGGATCTGGCCGAGTACTTCCGGCGACGGGCACTGTTGACCGGGCTCGTGGCCGGCCTGGTGGCGCTGGCCGGCGTGTTTGTCCTTCGGCTCGACGCGCCCACTCTCTTTGACCGGCTGACCTCGGCGCGTGGTATCCCGTTCTTGGCAGCGTCGGCGGTGGGTGGCCTGGCCTCCATGTGGTTGCTGGTCAGAGGGCGCGTGGTCATCGCCCGCGGAACTGCAGTGCTCGCCACGGTGTCCGTCCTGTGGGGATGGGGCGCAGGCCAGTACCCGTGGCTTCTGGAACAGGAAGCCTCGGTGGATGCTTTCGCTGCTCCCGATCCGGTCTTGTGGGCATTGATTGCCGCCTTCGCCGCCGCAGCTCTTCTTGCAGTTCCCGCCCTGATCTGGCTCTACACACTCACCGAGCGGGGTCTCCTCGGCGAAGGCGGCTCCGCAGACCGCGAATCGACGGACATGCTCTTGGAGCGGCTTCGTGCGGGTGGGTGATCGCCGCCGTCACTGAGCCGGCGAGCCTGTCAAGTAGCCGGTGTCCTTGTGGTTGGTTCCGTTACCCCGGTACCGATCGTTCGGGAGGGTGGTTTGGCCGTCATGCACTGTTCTAACCCTGTAGCTTTTCCGCCTGGAGAGGGAGGCATCCATGCGAGCGGGGTTTGGCAAGCTTTTTCATTCGGCTTTCTTACGTCGGGTTGTGTGGCATGTCAGACGGGTGACAAAGCAGGTCGATCGACGTTTCTTTCTTGCCCTACTGGCCGGCCTGGCTGTTGTGGTGTCGGCTGCGGCCGCCGCCATCACGCTCCTGGAGAAAGATCTCACGCCGGCAGCATTCGGCGAATCCTTCTATTGGGGCATCACCACGGTGCTGGGCCAAGGCGATGCCTCACACGTCACCACTCCGCTTGGTTGGGTGGTGAGCTGGCTGCTGGCGCTCTTCGGCATAGGGATTCTTGCCACGATCACCGGGGCGCTGGTTGGGTTTGTCATCGATTTCTTGTTAAAGGAGGGTCAGGGCATGGGTGCAGCAGGACACAAGGGACACATCGTCGTCTGCGGATGGAACTCGACCGCTCGCGACTTGATCAATGAACTCCGCTCGGATGAGTACGACGCAGAGGTGGTGGTCGTCCATGAAGCCGACCGGAACCCGGCAGGCGACGATGCTTACTTCGTGCGGGGTGATACCACCAACGCAGATGATCTCAAACGAGCGGGCATTGAAGAGGCAGCCGCGGCCATCATCTGCCCGACCGATGGCTCAAACGAAGCCGATATGCGATCGATTCTCACCGTTTTGGCTATCGAGAACCTGGCCCCTCAGGTTCGTACCGTCGTTGAGGTCAACAACCCCAAACACGTCGAGCACTTCCGTCGTGCCGACGTCGATGAGGTGCTGGTCAGCTCCCGTTTGGCCGCCCATCTCCTCGCGCGCACGGCTATGTATCCCGGACTTTCGGCAGTGGTTGCCGACATGGTTGCCGGCGGAGACGGGTCCGAGCTCTACCGGGTTGAGCTGCCCGACAGTTATCTTGGCGTCTCCATTGATGAGCTGGCTGCGCGCATGCGGCGTGATCATCAGGCGACGGTGCTGGCTGTGAGCCGGAACGGTTCTTCCTTTGTCAACCCGCCGAGCGACTTCCGTCTCGAGCCGGGCGATGACGCGGTAGTAGTAGCAGAGTCGTTGGGGACGCTTTCGCCTCTCAAAACCGCCAAGAGGGCGCCGACCGAGATCGTTGTCGATCTGGACGATCGTCAGCCGAGTCGGCGGACCTAGGAGTCGGGGCCGTCCACCACCGCCCGCAGACCTTCGCTGAGCGTGAATGCGCCCTCGTAGAGGGCCCGCCCCACGATCACCCCATCCAGAGGGCGTGAGCGCAAACGCCGAAGGTCGTCGAGTGTGCCGACTCCTCCGGACGCGATGATCCCGATGTCCGGTACCCGGTGGACGCAATGGTCGAGGAGGTCAACGGCCGGGCCGGTCAGCATTCCGTCCCCGGAGATCCCCGTCACGAGAGCACGGACGACACCGGCTCCTGCCAGTTGATCGAGCACCCGGTCCAGGGGCCGGCCTGCGTCGGTCCACCCGGCTCCGAGGGCCATTCCGTCCCGCACGTCGACGGCTGCCACGACCCGATTGGCTCCCAGGGTGGCGATGATCGATGCAAGCAAGGTTGGGTTCCAGACAACCGTCGAACCCAGAACGACCCGATCGGCACCGGCTGCAATGGTCTCGACCGCAGCCTCGAGAGAACGGATGCCACCCCCGGCCTGGAACCGAACGCCCGTCTTGCCGAGCTTCTGCCAAAGGTCGCCGCTCCACTTTCCTTCTATGGCTCCGCTCAGGTCGACAACGTGAACCAACGAGGCTCCTTCGTTCGCCCAGCTCGCGAGTTGAGCGGCAGGGTCGTCGGCGTAAACCGTCACGTCGTCCTCGCGACCCTGGCGGAGCCTCACTACTGCTCCGTTGAGTATGTCCACTGCCGGTATCAGTTCCATCTTGCTCCTGCCTCACAACTGTCTTAGCATGCTAACGTGCTAGCACAATAAGACATAACCTCGAATGGGAGAGACTCATGACGAGTCCGGGAGACGACTGGCGAACAGCAGAGACGGGACCGCTGCTCGAAGCGATTGTTTCGCTGCACACTGTGGATGAAACGGCGGACTTTCTGCGAGATCTCTGCACGCTTCGGGAGTTGGAGGAGATGACGCAGCGGTGGGCAGTGGTGCGACTCCTCTCAGAAGGTTTGTCCTATCGGGAAATTGCCAACCGCACCGGGGCCTCGACCGCGACCGTGACGCGGATCAATCAGTGGCTCCAACACGGGACGGGCGGTTACCAGATGATGCTCGAGCGGATGGCGGGAACGAAGTCATGACCGCGTTACTCCGTCTCGCGGTGCCAAACAAGGGCCGGTTGCAGGATCCCACGGCAGGCTTGCTGTCTCAGGCCGGACTCATCTACGAGCGAACCGAGCGATCCCTTTCCGCCCCGGTAGCCAACGTCGACATCGAGTTGCTGTTCGTGCGGGCGGAAGATGTCTGCGAGATGGTGGCGGACGGTGTTTCGGCACTCGGCATTACCGGACTCGACCTGCTTGAGGAGAGCGGCGCCGATTTGCAAGTGGTGGCCGAACTCGGGTTCGGGACCTGCCGGCTGACGGCGGCCGTACCAAACGCCTCGCTCATGCAAGACCTTGGAGAATTGGAGGGCATGCGGGTGGCTACCGCCCATGCCCGGGTCACCGGAGAGTTCTTTGCCAAGCAAGGCATTGATGTCACCTTGATTCCTTTGCGCGGATCCGTCGAAGTCGCCCCGAAACTCGATGTTGCCGATGCCATTGTCGACCTCGTTTCGAGCGGATCAACGATGATGGTCAACGGCTTGCGACCCATTGCGACGTTGCTCGAGTCCCAAGCCGTTTTGGTGGCCCGTCGCTCGGATACCGGGTTGACGGATGGCCAGCAACAGGTTGTGACGATGCTGCAGGCGGCGGTGGCGGCCCGGCGGAAGCGGTATGTCGTGATGAACGCTCCCCAGGAGGCATTGCGGGCGATTGAGGAGATCATCCCGGGGATCGAAGCTCCTTCTGTGGTGCCACTGGCACATAACGGCAAGGTGGCCATTCACTCGGTGGTCGATGCCAAGGACGTATGGCAGGTTCTGCCCCGTCTGAAGGAGGCAGGCGCCACCGGCATCCTCGTTCTGCCGATCGAGTCGCTGATTGTCTAGAGGTGCTGAAGTGATGGACATACGCCGCGTCGATCTGACCACCCTCACCACGGTCGAGCGGTCGGCTCTCGTGCGACGTTCGGTCGTGCCCGATGAGACGATCAAGGAGAGGGCGGCATCCATTGTCCAGTTCATTGCCGCCGGAGGCGACGCGGCTTTGGCGGCCGCCGGCCTCGAGTACGGAGGCGGGTCATCTGATGGAGGGGTGCGGATCTCACCCGATCGTATCGCTGATGCCCTCACCAATCTTCCTGCCGAAACCGTTATTGCCCTCCAGGCAGCCATCGCCAATATCAGATCGGTGCATGAGCAGCAGCGGCCCCGGGACCACCTGGTTGCGCCGGTACCCGGGGTTGAGATCGCCAGGGTCTGGAGCCCGTTGCGGCGGGTCGGTGTGTACGCACCGGGTGGGAGAGCCGCCTATCCGTCCTCAGTCTTGATGGGAGTTATCCCGGCTCAGGTAGCCGGGGTCGAGAGCATCGCCGTGGTGAGCCCGGCCGGCCCGGACGGAAGGCTCAACGAAGCCACCCTCGGTGCGGCCGCCCTTTTGGGGATCGACGAGGTGTACGCGATGGGGGGAGCGCAGGCCATCGCCGCGCTGGCCTACGGAACCGAGACCATCGCTCCGGTCGACAAGATCGTTGGGCCGGGAAACGACTGGGTGACCGCAGCCAAACTGGCGGTGTTCGGGGTGTGCGGGATCGACCTTCCGGCCGGCCCAAGCGAAGCCTTGGTGCTCACCGACGGGTCGGCCAATTCCCGTATCGTTGCCGTCGATCTGCTGTGCCAGGCTGAGCACGGCGCCGAGTCGCCGGTGGTGCTCCTCACGTCGGCGCCCGACCAGGTCCCGGCCATCCTGGCCGCCGCCGAGGCGATGCTGGCGGGCCTGGAGAGATCGGGGATCATTCGCGCCGCCCTCGAGGACCACGGCCTCATCGCGATCGCTCCCGACCTCGAAACAGCCATCGCCTTCTCAAACGACTTCGCGCCCGAGCATCTCAGCGTGCACACCGAGGAAGCTCCTTCGGTGGCGAAACGGCTGACCGCGGCCGGATCGGTGTTCGTTGGAGAGTGGGCACCTGAATCGGCAGGCGACTATGCGACCGGCGCCAACCATGTGCTTCCCACCGGCAGTCTGGCCAGATCGTACGGGCCCCTCTCGGTGGAGGACTTCGGCTCATGGC
>JAHEDM010000189.1 GCA_024641205.1 Actinomycetes bacterium | reverse complement strand
GCGGAACGTCCGTTTCCCGAGGCTCCGGGCGAGTGGTTCGTTATCGCCGATTGCCGTCAGGAGACGCCCATACGGGGCGCGGTGCACGCGATGCACGTAGTAGAAAATGAAGGCGACCACGACGATCAAGCACACCAGCCACAGGGCCTCTTTCTGCTTGACCGTCTCCATCTGATAGGGGAAGTTGAGGCCGCCCATGCCGAGGGCGCCCCCGGTGAGTTCTTGTTGGGTGGTGGCGAGGATCCAGACGATGGTGGCAAAACCGAGCGTGCCGCCCAGGACCCCGTCGTCGTCGAGGTCGGCGATCAACCAGCCGACCAGGAGACCACTTAGGAATGCGACAAATGCCCCGAAGATCGCCGAGATCAGGAACGGCCAGGGATCGCCGAACGGCCAATCCACCTTGACGAACAGCACTCCGAACGAGTACATCCCGATGCCCCAGAAACCGACTACTCCGAAGTTGGCGATCCGGGCCAGGCCCAGTTGCAGGTGAAGGAGCAATGCGAGTCCAATCACCATCACGACGAAGAACAGACCGGAGATCAGGAAAGCGTCGAGCCAGTCGAGACTCATAGCACTACACCTTCTCCGTTTCGGTTAACCGCCGGCCGCGCGCCTTGAGGATGGCGATGAAGGCGACTATCAGCGCGAGTTGGGCGTACAGCACCTGGCCGAATTGGAGGCTCATGGCGGTCAGGGCGATTCCGGTTACCAGGCCGGCGATGATGACGCCTCCGATGTTCTTGCGTCCGCCGACCAGGGTGACAAGGAAGATGAGGAGGAATTGTCTCCATCCCAGCAGCGGCGCCACCGCCGACCCGACTCCGTAGAACGCTCCGGCCAGTCCACCGGCGACACCGGCGATGAACCAGATCAGGACGGTGACAAACAGCGGCCGGATCCCGCTCACCTGGGCGAGATTCTCATCACTGGCCAGGGCCCGGATCTGCAATCCGTAACTCGACTTCTGGATGAACCAGTACAGCAGCAATGCAAGCACCAGAACGCTGCCGAGAGCGAGCAGTCGGAACGACGAAACTCCGACGCCGAGCACCCGGAGCGATTCCGGGGGTGGAACGTCAAAGAAGCGAACCGGGTAGCCGAAGACAAACTGGAGGCCGTGCCGGAGGAAGACCGAGAGCCCCAACGAAATGATGATCATCTCCAGTACACCCACGTTGCGTTTCTTGGCCGGCCGGAAGATGGCGAAATAGGTGGCGACGCTGACCAGTCCGGCCATGATCCCGGCTGGCAACAAGACTTCGTAGAAGCTCAGATTGAAGGTCGTGTTGACCCACATCCCGAGATAGGCGCCCAGCGTGATGGTCTCGGAATAGGCGACGTTGATGAGACCGGTCAGTCGGTACAGCAAGGCGAAGCCCATCGCTGCCAGCACCAGGGGAGCGTGCTCTGTCAACCCGATGACGAGGGACTTGGCTATGAAGTCCATCGGGATCCGACCTGTCGTGCCGGCAACGAGAGCTGAGAGGTAGAAAGATCAAGAGGGTAAGGCTGGTGAGGGGAGTGGGGTTTGCGTACACCGGTTGTAGAGAGTGGGGCGATGAGGAAGGCCCCGCCGTGCGTTGGGATTGAGACCCTATCCACACATCCTCCCGGTCATGATCCTGTCGATCGCGAGAAGAGTTCAGCAGCCAAACGGTCCTGAATCTTGTATCCTCGATAATCGATTAATTGGACATTACGGACTCGACACTACTCAAGTCAAACCAATCCTGGTGGACCAGGCGATGAGCGAAATGATTAGATCAGGCATTAGTGGCGTGGATCTCATTTTGATAGTGGAGGGCTTCTCCGGGTGCTTTCGGTTGTAAGATTCGGCGCAAGCGAGAAATGAAGACACGTAGCTCAGTGTCATTGAGGAGGACGGAGATGGCGGAGCATTTGAAGTTCCTGGTGGGTGGTGAGTGGCGCGACACCGTTAGTGGTGAGTACTACGAGATCACCAACAGCAGCACGGGTGAGGTGATGGCCGAAGCCCCACGCTGCACCGGAGACGAGGTCGATTCCGCCGTGGAAGCAGCCGCGGCCGCGTACCCGGCCTGGAGGGACACGCCGATCACGGAACGGGTTCAGGTGATGTTCCGGTTGAAGGAACGACTCGAATCCAACCTCCACGACCTTTCGGTTCTGCTGGCAACTGAGATGGGCAAGAGCTATACGGAGGCCCGCGGTGACGTGCTCAAGGCGATCGAGGTTGTTGAGCTGGCCTGTGCGCTGCCCGTGACGATGATGGGTGATTCGTTGATGAACGTAGCCACCGGCTACGACACCGTTACCTTTCGCGAGCCGTTGGGAGTCTTCGTCGGTATTGCTCCGTGGAATTTCCCGGCCATGATCCCGATGGGCTGGATGATGCCGCTGGCAGTTACGACCGGCAATACCTTTGTTCTCAAGGCTGCTTCGTTTGTGCCGCAGACTGCGTTTCGCATGGCCGAGCTGGCTGAAGAGGCAGGCCTCCCGCCCGGGGTTCTCAACGTGGTTACGTGCTCGCGCCACGAGGCCGAGCGTTTGCTGGTCCATCCCAAGGTACAAGGCATCAGCTTTGTCGGTTCGACGGAGGTTGGTCGCCACATTTACGCAACCGCGGCGGCCAATGGCAAGCGGGTGCAGGCTCTGACCGAAGCGAAGAACCATGCGCTCGTGCTGCGTGATGCCCCAATCCGTGCCACCGCCCAGCGGGTGATCAACTCGGCGTTCGGGTGCGCGGGGGAGCGCTGCATGGCTCTGCCGGCCATCGCCGTCGAGGAATCGATTGCCGACGAGCTGGTAGCCGCCATCACCGAGCTGGCCAAGGCACGCAAGATCGGACCGGCCTATGAGGAGTCCACGGAGCTGGGACCCCTCGTCAACGCCGGCCACAAGGACTTCGTCCTGAATTGGATCGACAAATCGATCGGCGAGGGTGCCCATTTAGTGCTCGACGGGCGGAACGTCGAGGTAACGGATCATGAAGGTGGCTACTACCTGGGCCCAACAGTGTTCGATCACGTCACAGAAGACATGTCGTGCGGCCGCGAAGAGGTCTTTGGCCCGGTTCTGTACGTGAAGCGGGTGGCCAACTTCGAAGAAGGCATCGAGGTGATCAACTCGAGCGAGTTCGCCAATGGGGCGACGATCTTCACTCAGAGCGGGCACTACGCCCGTGAGTTCGCCCGGCGCATCGACGCAGGCATGGTTGGGGTCAATGTGGGGATACCGGTCCCGATTTCCGTGTTCCCGTTCGCCGGGCACAAGAACAGTTTCTTCGGTGATTTGCACGTCATGGGGCGCGATGGTGTGCGGTTCTATACCGAGACCAAAGCCGTGACCAGCTACTGGTTCGACGAAGAAGCGCTCAAAGGAGAGAAAGTAGGTACGTGGGAAGGCACCATCACTCGGAGCTGACCATCGTCCCACATGCCGGGCACACCTGGGATCATTGAAAGACACGCCCTGACGAGGGGGCAGTGTGTGGCGGTCGTGAACTGATCACCTCTCTTCCCCCTCCCGCGGGCGGGAGGGGGCTGGGGAGAGGGCCTCAGGTTGACGAAACCCGTTGTTGATTCGTATGCTCCTATAATCGATTATCGAAGATAGAGGATCTGGTACCGATATGCTCGTTCGGCCCGCTCTGGCTCGATGGGATCGGGAGGTCGATTGCTCACTGCCCTGACTTCGATTCCCGGCGGCCAATTGCCATTGGTCTCTTGATCATGGCAACCGTCGTGCTCCTGGGAACTCTCGACACGAAAGGTGTTGAATACGCCTTCCTCAAAGAGCGGATCGAAGCAGCCGGATGCACCGTTATCACGATCAATGTTGGCATTCTCGGGGATCCGGACTATGAGGTCGATATCAGCCGGAGAGATGTGGCAAAGGCAGCCGGGGCAGACATCGACACCATGGAGGCGGAAAAGGATCGGGGAGCAGCCGTTACTACCATGGCCAAGGGAGCAGCCACGCTCGTGCAAGGGCTCTTTGCCGACGGTCGACTCGACGGGCTGCTCGGGGCAGGCGGATCCGGGGGTACGTCCATCATCAGCCACGCGATGCGCTCCCTTCCCGTGGGAGTCCCCAAGATGCTTGTCTCTACGATGGCTTCGGGAGACGTTCGGCCGTATGTGGGCGCGACCGATATCGCCATGATGTACTCCGTGGTCGACATCGCCGGGATCAACGCCATCTCCAGGCAGATCCTGGGCAATGCCGCGGTCGCAGTTGCCGCCATGGCCCGCTCGTACGCGGCAGGGATTCCCGGTTCCGGCGATAAACCAGTCGTGGGAGCGACGATGTACGGAACCACGACTCCTGGTGTCGAGGCGGCCCGAGCCTGGCTCGAAGCTGCGGGTTACGAGGTGCTGGTCTTTCACGCTACAGGACCCGGCGGCCGTTCCATGGAAGCGCTGATGAAGAGCGGCCACATTTCCGCTTCGCTCGACATCACTACTACTGAACTGATGGATGAGGTGGCGGGAGGTACGATGACCGCCGGCCCCGACCGTTTGGAGATGGCCGGTGCCCTCGGTCTGCCCCAGGTGGTATCGCTCGGCGCGGTTGACCAGATCACCTTCTCCCCGCCGGACGCCGTGCCGGTCGCGTTCTTGGGTCGCAGGCTCTATGCCCACAACCCCACCGTGACCTTGATTCGCAGTAGCCCGGAGGAGAACCAGCGGTTTGGCCGGGTGGTTGCGGAGAAACTGAATCGGGCATCGGGCCCGTTGACGGTATTTATTCCGCTCAGGGGAACTTCCCAGTATGCGGTGGAAGGCGGGGTGTTCCACGATCGGGCCGCCGATGAGGTTCTGTTCTCGAGCCTCATGGACAATCTCGATCCATCGGTGGAGTTGGTTGAGATCGATACCGACGTCAACGACCCGGATTTTGGCCTGGCAATGGCGAAGAAGCTGGACGAGCACTATCAGACGTGGGCGAAGAGCCGGCGTCGGCCGAGGAGTGGAGAGGAGGGCCTGGGAGAAACAGATGCGCTGGTCACTGGGACTATCCGGGGTTGATAAGCGCCAAGTTGTGAATGGAAAGGAGCGCGCTGCATGGCCGACGAGAGCAAGATCGTAAAACAATTTCTGGGTGACGAGAGCTTCCCGATCGAATGGGATAACGAGGGAGAGAAAGGGCTTTTTTGGGTCTACGACGACCTGCACTGCCCTCAGCCGCTTTCTCCGATGTACTTCGACATCGGTGGCTGGTGGTTGACCTGCGACCACATGTTCCGCCGATTCGGGACTCCTTTTGCGGCAGACTGGATCGCCAAGAACGTCAACGGCTACTTATACACGGCGGCAGTACCGGCAGACCCGGACTTTGAAGTCAGGGCTATGGAGTACGGCAATGTGTACTACCCGCGCGTTCCGAAGGACGACCCTGAATATGCAGCCAAGATCGGCAGCTACTTGGGGGCGGTGCTCCCCACCTACGGCCTGAACTTCGCGGATTGGTGGGAGAACCGGCTCGTACCGGAGATGCGCAAGAACTTCGATTATCTGGAGGAGCGGATCGACCGCTGGGAAGAGATACCGCTCATGGAGTGGGCCACCATCCTCGAAGATGCGATGGACATCCATGATCGACACTGGAAGATCCACTGGATGCTCAACTTCGCCCAGTTGTCTGCCACGCTCAACCTGCAGGCGGTGATGACAGAGGTACGCGGCGAAGCAGACAATGTGTTGCTGGGACGTCTCCAGAACTCAGCCAAGGACCGCAACTGGGACTCGATCGAGGCTCTCTGGAAGATGAAAGAGGAGATCAAGGGCGA
>JAHEDM010000188.1 GCA_024641205.1 Actinomycetes bacterium | reverse complement strand
CGAACAGCTAAATCAGATCTTGTTCCCGGATCCCGAACGAGGGATGACGGAGCCGACACAAAGCGAGCTTCTCGAGCTGACGGATGCGCTCCCGGGTCAAGCTGAACTCATCGCCGATCTCTTCGAGGGTGCGGGGAACACCGTCGTAGAAGCCGTAGCGCAAAGCCAGGATGCGTCCCTCCCGATCGGGAAGCCGCTCGATCGACACGCGCAAGCTCTGGGCTACGTCGAGCTCTTCGGTGATCTGCACCGGGTCGGTGGCGTCTTCATCTTCGATGAAGTCGCCCAGCTGTGCGCCATCTTCGCCGACGGGCTGCTCCAGCGATACGGTATCTGCCACGCCGAGCGCCAACTCGACTTTGTCCACGGTCACGCCTGCTTCTTCGGCGATCTCCTCCGGCTTGGGGTCGCGGCCCAGCTCGGCTTTCAGACTGGCCTGGGCGGCCCGCACGGCCGCCAGCGTGTCGTGCAAATGAACCGGGATTCGCACAGTGCGGGACTTGTCGGCAATCGCCCGCGTGATGGCCTGGCGAATCCACCAGGTGGCGTAGGTGGAGAACTTGAAGCCTTTGCGCCAGTCGAACTTCTCAACGGCCCGAATGAGGCCCAGGTTGCCTTCCTGGATGAGATCGAGAAAGTCGATACCGGACGTGTTCGCGTACCGGCGGGCGTTGGCGACGACCAACCGCAGGTTGGCGGTCAGGAAAGCATCCTTGGCTTCTTTCCCGTGCCGGGCCTTGCGCCGCAGCTCAATCTCCTGCTTCTTGTCCTTGTAATCCCCGGCCTCCAGACGGCCGGCGGCATCCTCACCGCTCTCGATCTTCTGGGCCAGCTCCACTTCCTGCTCGGCCGTGAGTAGGTCGTACTCGCCTATGGCGGTCAGGTACTGGCTGACGAGGTCCGTGGTGAGACGGCCTCGTTCGTCGGTCAGCTTGTTGCGCTGACGGTCGCGCTCGCGTTCGCGGCGGGCTCGGACATCCGACTTCGGGTCGGCGCCGTTTCCGTTGCCGTTCGTCGGGGCGCGGCGCGTCTTCTCAGCTGCTGGCATGTTGGGGTGTCCTCCGGTCAAGGGTTCGGCCTCGCTGCAAACGTTTTCATTCGAGGCACAGCATGCAATATGACATACATATGCCGGTTTGTGAACCCCCTTTTTTCGAAACGGTTACGGGGGAGCTCACCTGCGGTTCGCGCAAACGACAGAGGTTTGCTCACCAAGTGGCCCCACCGGGCTGAGCATCACTGGTACATCGCACGGAGATCAGCATCGGCGACTACCGCAATAGCTTTACCCCGGAACCTCATTAATTTTCTCCCATGCCCAATCGCCTCGCCCACGAAACGTCGCCGTATCTCCTCCAGCACCAAAACAACCCGGTCGACTGGTACCCGTGGGGAGAGGAAGCCCGGGCGCGAGCCCGCCTCGATGACAAACCGATCCTGCTCTCCGTCGGGTACTCGGCTTGTCACTGGTGCCATGTCATGGCCCACGAGTCATTCGAGGATGACCAGACGGCGGCTTTGATGAATCAACTGTTCGTCAACGTCAAGGTCGATCGCGAGGAGCGACCGGACGTCGACGCTATCTACATGGAAGCCGTCCAGCGCTTGACGGGGCGGGGCGGATGGCCGATGACCGTTTTCATGACGCCGGCGGGTGAGCCGTTCTACGCAGGCACCTACTTTCCCAGGGACGACCGTCCCGGCCTGCCCTCCTTCTCACGGATCATGCTGGCCGTGGCCGACGCATGGGAGAATCGGCGCAGTGAGATCGAGAGCCGGGCCGAACAGCTCGTGGCAACCATTGAACAGACCCTGCCTCCCGCCGAGGAGCTGCCGAGCCGCAGATCCCTGGAAGACGCATTGGATGTACTGCGCGGTCTGTTCGACAAGCAGCACGGTGGATTCGGTGGAGCCCCGAAATTTCCCCAGGAACCGGTCCTCGAGTATCTGCTGAGGATCGGCGACCAACCGTGGGCCGAGGGTGCCCTCGACATGGCGCGCGCCACCCTCCAGGCCATGGCCCGCGGGGGGCTCTTCGACCACGTCGGGGGCGGTTTCGCCCGATACGCGGTGGATCGGCACTGGTTGATTCCCCACTTCGAGAAGATGCTGTACACCAACGCCCAGCTCGCTCGCCTCTATCTACGAGCATGGCAAATGACCGGTGAGGAACGGTTTCGGACGGTTGCGGTGGCCACCTTGGAGTATCTGGAGCGGGACCTGCTGTTGCCGGGCGGTGCATTCGCGTCCGCTGAAGACGCCGACTCGGAGGGAATCGAGGGGAAGTTCTACGTGTGGTCTGCGGATGAGTTTCGCACGATCGTCGGAACCGACGAGGCCGATCTGGCCGGCGCCTACTTCGGCGTGACCGCGGAGGGCAACTTCGAGGGAGCGAACCACCTCCATGAGGCACGGTCGGTCGAAGAAGTAGCGGCCGACCATGGCATGCGCCCCGCGCAGGTCGCCGAGGCCGTAGCTACTGCCCGGGCCAGGCTCCTCGAAGCCCGCCAATCGCGGGTACGACCCGGCCTCGACGACAAAGTCGTTACTTCGTGGAACGGGCTGGCGATTCGCGCTCTGGCCGAGGCAGGGGCGATCCTCGACGACCGGCACTACCTCGACCTTGCTGAGGGAACGGCCCGCTTCCTTCTCGAAAACAACCGCACCACATCGGGCCGGCTTCTCCGAAGCTGGGGAAAGGGAAAGCCCGGCCGGCCCGGCTTCAGCGAAGACTATGCGACGCTGGCCGTCGGCCTCTTCGCTCTCTACCAGGCCACAGGAAATCCCGTCTGGTACAGCGAAGCCATCATCCTCATCGAACAGATGGTTGAACTGTTCGCAGCTCCGGATGGAGGGTTCTTCACCACCGGGAGCGATGCCGAAGCCCTCATCACCCGCCCCAAGGACCAGTACGACAGCCCCCACCCCTCCGCCAATTCGATGGCCGCCGAAGCCACACTGATCGCCTCGCTGTACACGGGCGACGGTGGCCTTCGAGCGCACGCCGAGGGAGCCATTCGAGCAGGTGGGAGATTGATCGAGGGCGCCCCGACCGGCGTCGGACATCTTCTGGCCGTACTCACCTCACTCCTCCTACCACCCCGGGAAGTGGCCATCGTCGGGCCGGACGCCGATCGGTTAGCTCGGGTGGTGTGGGAGCGGTTCCGACCCGACGTTGCGCTGGCCGTCGACACGAGCGGCGCAGGTGCCGTTGTCCCGCTGCTGGCCGGCCGGGGCGGCACGAGCTCCACCCGCGCCTTCGTATGCCGGAACTTCGTGTGTGATCTGCCTGTGTCCGACGTCGAGTCGTTGCGGCGTCAACTCGACGACTGACGACCGTTTGTTTCTCGTTAGTGGGCGCCGCTCAGGAGAAAACGGGTCTTTGGACCCTTGCGGGTGAGCCGGCTCGTGCGCACGCTGGAGACAGCCTCACCGAAGGGCTCTATCGGTGGATCGCGACGTGCTGCTCATGGTCGTGGCGATTGTGGCGGCGCTCGCCGCAACGATCGCCCTCGGTATTGCGGTCCATGTCCTCATCGGCCGTCTCACGGCCCGCCGCCGCACCTCCTCAGTACGCCGCAACCTGTGCTTTTGGTGCGGTAACGAATACCGCAAGGAACTGGCCGACCACGAAGCGGAACGCGACGAATGGCTGCACTGCCGGGCCTGTGGGCAGAAGGTCCACGACCGGTGCCAGCATCAGATCCGGGCCCTGCAGGCCGATTGGGTTTGCGCACACCCCGAGGCAATCCTGACCTGCCCGGCCTGCGGACGCCGTTCGATCAACGACGAGAGTGCCGCCCTCATGGCGAAGCTCACCAAAGAGCTGAACAAGTACGCCAAGAAGGCCGACGCCCGCCCACCCGGCGCCGAGCACTAGGGCAAAACCGGCTCGGGCACCTGCCGCTCGCTGAGCGTCTGAGCTCCGAACACCACCAACGCGACCCACACGAGATCGGCCAGCAACAAGTGCACCAGTTGCAGCCAGACGGGAGTGAGGAAAGCAATATTGAGCGCGCCCGCTACCAACTGACCGCCGACCAGAACCACCATGACCCGCGCTGAGGTCCGGAGTCCGTTCTCCGTCCTCCCGAACCGACGAGCCAACCAGAGCAGGTAGACAGCCACTGCGATGGCCACAATCGGATGGGCCACCCGCAAATCGGTGAGGAAATGCTCGGCCCCACTGAAGTCCGCCCGGAGCCCTGCCGCCAGAGACTCGGAAGGAAACAGGGTATCGGCCAGGGCGGTGATGGCGCCCGTGGCTGCGATCAGAACCATTCCGGCCCCCCCGACGAGCCACCTTCGAGAAAACACGCGGTCCCGCTCGAGATCGATGGGACCACCCCCGGACAACCACCAGGCCGTCAAAGTCAAGGCAGCAAGCAAGAGCAGCGTGTTGACCAGGTGAAGCGGCACGGCCGCGGTCCGGGCAACCGAGGCATCATCCGCCACCCATTCGTAGAGCACAATCATGGCCCCGATCAGCGCCTCGCCCATGATGAAGACGGCCGAGAAGCCGGCCCCACGCCGGGCGGGATGACCGGCCGGGTAGGAGCGCCACACCCGCCACACGAGCACGGCCACCATGATGAGCGCCAAACCGCTGGTGATCCGGTGCGTGAACTCGATCGCCCGTGCCCCCTCGAGTCCGGTCGGGACCAGCTGACCGTTGCAGCTGGGCCAGTTGGCCCCGCAACCGGCGCCAGAACCGGTCGCCCGAACAAACGCACCAAAGACGATGACCCCAATGTTGATACCCAGGGTCGCCCAGGCGAACTTGGCGAGCGAGCGCATGGGGTGATGGTACTGAGCAACCAGCAACCAGCAACCAGCAATCAGCAATCAGCAATCAGCAATCAGCAATCAGAGTTTGCCTCTCCCGCCGGCGGGAGTGGCGCGCTCCCAATAGTCACCCTGCAAGGGGGGAAATACCGCAGCGCCATTTGGCGCCGAAGCGGAGAGGGTGGAACCGCAGTGAGCCCTACCCGTCGTTGGTGCGGAGGGAGAGGCAGGTAAGTCCCCCGTCGGCTTTCTCGAACTCGGAGACGTCGACGGTCACGACCTCGTAGCCCTCTGCGCCAACAACCTCCTGCACGGTGCGCTTGGAGGCCGGGATCAGAATGCGGCCATCCGGGAGGGTGAGGACATTGACCTCGCTCGCTCCTTGTACCCAGAGCACACGCAGTCCGGCGAAGACCCCCGGGTCGAAGTAGCCCGGCGCTGCAATCAGCGTCTCGTCATCGAGCGCGGTAATTACCGACTTGAGGTGGAGGGAGTCCAACACCGGTACCTGAATCGTCTCGATCCCTAGCTCGGCAGCGACGGCTGCTAGTTGCTGGATCCCATCGTCATTGGTACGAGACGAGTTCCCCACGTAGATACGGCCACCGACCCGCAACACATCTCCGCCTTCGAGCGTACCGGGAGACTCGATCGAGCAAATCTCGAACCGGTCCGCCAGAGCCTCGCCGACTCCGGCTGCCTCACCCCGGCGGGACGGTGCTCCTGGCCGGGTGAGGAGAAGGGTCCCGATCAGCAAGACGGCCGCGTCCTCGATAAACGGTCCATCGGCAAACGCCGGCGGCGTTTCGATATGCTCGATCTCAAACCCGCCTCCGCCCAGACACGCGACGTACTGCGCATGCTGGTGCCGTGCCGCCGTCACATCGATGGCGGACGCGGGCTCAGCCCGGGTGAGAGCACCGGCAAAGGAGTCAGGGATCGAGCGGACGAAAGCAATCGGCTGAAGCACAGCACCGAGCCTACCGGCCGCAGGAACATTGATTCAAGGGAC
>JAHEDM010000187.1 GCA_024641205.1 Actinomycetes bacterium | reverse complement strand
ACGGGGACGCATCGCGCACCTCCTTCCAGACCCATTGCAATCTGCTGCTTGCCTTCCCTCTTCCCCGTAGCCAGGCGGGTTACCGGGGTCGCCAACTGGGGGATGCAGCGTCGCCACTGCTGTTGTTGGTTACCTGGATCTTGTTGGTGCCGTCGTTGTTCATGATCCAGATGTCTCCGTCGGCCTTGTAGGCGATGACCGGTCGGGCGGCGGGACGCAAACGTTCCAACTCGGCCATATCCGTCGTATAGCTGGGTTGGTTGCTGTCGCGATCCATCGATAGAGAAGAACGCTCCAAGGACCTCTTCGAGGCGCCCATCCGGCGGCTGTGACCGGCCGCCAGGTTGACCATAACTTTTCGTAGATAGGCGGCCGGGTGATCAATCTCATTCAAGGACCGCCTCTGTAAGACCGCCACCAAGGCGTCGCGCGGGAGATCATCCGCCTCGAGGTCCCACGGTGCTACGACCGTAGCGAGACGATGCAGCGACGGAAACAACTCCTCGACGAGCGCCAACTCGTCGTGATCCGTTCGCCCAGCCGTGCCAACCATCGGCCACCCTCTCCTTCCTCACCTAACTGTCGCGCACCAACCACCAGATGTGAAACCGAATCTCGGCCCACTTATCGCCAAGTCACCCCTGCAATCCAACCTTCAGGCTCGACCCGGCCGGTCCCTCCGCCAAGGGTTCGTCTTCGCAAAGTTCCAGACTTTGGCCCCGGCAAAACTCGCGGTGCAACTTCCCGGGGCATACTCGCTCCCGACGGCGGCGCGACCCTCATGGCTGTCACCTACCGGGAGGTGCAAGACGCCTTCGAGGCCGCCCAGCATCGGACGGAGGACGCTCCGGGGCCCTTCGTCGCATACTCGCCGGACGAAGAGTCTGGTCCGAGCAATCCATCTTCGAAGCGATCGGGGAGATGGTTTAACCCAAGCGCAGCCACTTCGGCGCCAGAACCCGCACGTCGTCGCCTGTGCCTTCGATTCGGCCGTGTACTTGCCGCTGAGCAGACCCACGCCGTGGCGATGGTTCCGCGGAGGGGAGGCGGCCTATTGGTTGCGGGCGTCTTCCCACTCGGCGAGGTCCTGGTCCCAGTCCGCCCGGGTGACGGTCCGGCATCCGTCCGCTTCGAACAACGCCGACCAGGCTGCACAGTCACCGTTGAGGTGGAACTCGACGCTGTCCACTTCGGGATGCTGGAACACGTTGCGATGCAGCTCGGCGTTGAACTGGACCATGCCGGTGGCGGTGCCCATGTTGTTGACGATGATGGTGTCGTTGAAGTCGACCACCAGCCGTCCGTCGGTCAGCGTCACACTGTCCAAAGCCTCGGCGGTCGTCGCGTCAAATCCCGATACGATGCCGATGGCTCGCTCGTCATCGGTTGGGCCGGCCAGCATCGACCGCAGGGTCCATTCGATGCGATCGATCGCTTCGCCGCCCTGTTCGGGAACGAGGCGGGCGACGCCTATCCCCGGCGTCGGAACGACACCGTCGTTGCCACATTCGAAGAAGATCGTGATGGTCACTTCCCCAATACCCGGAGCGAGCGGATCGGGCGGATTGCACGTCGGTACGACTTGCACGTCCACCGTGACGACGCTGCCTTTGTCGACTTCGATCCCAGCGGCGGGTTCCTGGGCTACGACAATCGCCGAGTCGGCTTCGCTTGGCAATGCCACGACATCGAGACCGTTCTCGCTCAACAGCGCCCGGGCATCGGCCAGGGTCATACCCAACAAATCGGGGACAGACACGACACCGGGTATCACAACGGGCGGAAGAGTGGTCGTGACCGGCGGTACGGTGGTGGTGACCGGCGGCAGAGTGGTGTCGTCGGCCATGTCCGACGGCTCGTTGTTCACGACCAGCAACGCCGCAATGCCGAGTAGGGCGACTGCGACGAACGTGGTCACAGCGATAATCGGTCCTCTCCACCTCCATGATCTGGGGGGCTCGGGTTGTGGCTCAGATGTTCTGGGTTCTTGGGTCAACATGACGGGCTTCCTTTGCTCACCGAGGATGGCTTCGGCATCGGGGCGCTCGCTCTCTGGAGGTGAGCCCGGCGGGGCCGGATTCGCTTCCGCAAACAACCGGTAGATCCGATCGATGTCGCTCATCGCCTACCGCCTTCCTCTTTCTGGGGATGCCCAGGAGCGTGGCCTTTCCGGTACTCCTTCGCCAGCCGTTTTCTGGCGCGATGGAGCCGCTGATCCACAGCAGCCACCGAGCACCCCAACAGACGGGATATTTGGTCGTGAGGTAGCTCCTCCCATGCCGCCAACCGCAGAATCTCCTGGTCGGCAGGCCGAAGCCTTTCTGCGGCGGCGAGCACCCGGTCGTATTCGGCCCGGCGCACCACCTGCGGCTCCAACTCGACAGAACCATTGGTTGAAACCGACCGCAGCCTGGTGTCCAACCGGGCACTGCGGGCGGTACTTCGCCGCTGATGGGCCGCCACGTTGGCGGCCACACCGTAGAGCCACAACAGGGTCTCCTCGCCACGGGGGACATCGCCGATGCGGCGCCACGCAACGAGGAACACCTCTGCGGTCAGATCCGGAGCGCTCGCCGCGCCGGTACGACGAAGGAAATACGAATGGATGGCGTCGTAATGCCGGTTATACAGAATGCGAAACTCGGCCTCACCACCACTCACCAGGCCCCGTCCTTCCGTTGCGCCTATCGAAGTTGCTACCTTCATACTCTTCTATTCCCACACCCGTCCACTCCTGACAGAAAACCTGGACGAAGGCTGCATCGAGTGTGGGGTTCGATCTTCGTCGTCCTGTCGAGCCGGATGTCGCCACCGCGCGGCCGGCGCTAGGCGCTCAGACTGGACCTCGGTCGAAGTGGATCACCGCGACCAACCTTCCTGAAGGTGAGACAAGGCTCACACCGAGATGACGTGCGCCGTGATGGGCTCTGTGCGTCCTTTTAGCTGCAGGTGCTTCGATGGATAATCTTGGCAATCAAGCCCGGCTTGGTGGCAGGCAGCCTCGCTCACGACGGCCTCGCCTTTGTCGGCTACCGAGGCGAGTCGGGCGGCGACGTTGACTGAGTCGCCCAGCGCCGAGATCGTAACGAGACGCCCGGCTTGCCCGATACCGCCGACGAAAGCCCGTCCCCAATGCACTCCCACCCCTATGGGTACCCAGGGTTCTTTGCCCTGCCCGTGACCGGTGACCTCGAGGAGTCTCCGACCGGCATCGATAGCTTTCCTCACATAGTGATCGCCCGCGAATCCTCGGGCGAAAATCGCGTTCACGCCATCGCCGGCGAGATTGTCGATCAGGGCACCCGCGTGGATCAACACTTGGGAAGCCTCCGCGAAGTAGCGGCTGATAATGGCCGAGTAGTCGGCAGGCTCCATCGTCTCGGCCAGGGTCGTTGATCCGCGAATGTCGGCGAACAGCAAAGCCACGTCGGCTTCAGCTCCGCCCGGATGGTCTTGGCTCACCAATTCACAGTCGTTGCAGTAGCGGGGATTGAGCGCCGACGGCTTGATCCCCTTGAAGCTGCGAACCATGGTCCCGCCGATCCCTGCAAACGGAGCCAGACACAACTCACAGCGCGGGTTATGCGGGAGCCACCTGAAGACCCAGCGGAGATGCCGAAAGTTGTCTCCCCGCTCCAGGATGTCTTCCCACTCCTTCGAAGGGATCGGGCGCGGGTTGGTGGTCATACGCGTTCACATCGTACCCAAACGCCAACACGCGCAGAGGTGTTGATAGCCGACGCCGCTCAATGATCGTCGAATTCGGGCACCCGATACGACCACAACCGTAAACCCCCGCCCTCAACGAATTGGTTTTCTCCCAGCGAGTTGTCGCTTATGCCCTCGGCCCCTGCCGGGCTGCGAGCTAGTCCTGGCCTTTCCAGCGGGCGAGGGCAGAGAATCCCTCATAGACCATGAAGGCGGGCCAGAACAGCCCCTTCAGCACGGCGAGGGCGTACTCCTCAGGTTCGTTGGCTTGCTGGAAGAAGTAGAGCCAGGCCCCGAAGACACCAATACCGTAGATAGGTGACCCGCCGGAACCCGAACCGCCCTTGCCGCTCTTGTCGGCACCCTTCTTCTTGTTCTTCGTTTCCTTTTCGGTGCTGTCCATCGTGCTCCCCGTTGTCTCGACCGATTCAGTATGCCACGCTTGGGAGGCGCGTTACAGGTACCGACGGTGGCGGGGGCACAGGAAGGCCCCGTTGCTAGAGGCGCCGAGTCGAAACATGGTTCCCACTGGGAGGTCTTGTTCTCGGAGCGCCGGCTCGAAGGCAATGCCCCACCCGGCGGATGATCGGCAGACCAAAGCGACGGTCATCTGACTATGCTCCCGCCGATGATCGAATCCCCGGCCGCCCCTCGTCACACCGTTGCACTCAACGCCGATGTTGTGGGTTACAGCAGGCTGATGGCTGATGATTTCGAAGCCACGACGGCCACGGTAGAAGAATATCGGCGTCTAGTCGATGAGAAGGTCGCGGGAAGCGGCGGGACGCTGGTCAACTTCGTCGGTGACAACTTCATGGCCGTCTTCAATGACCCGCGAGCTGCGGTCGCTGCAGCGATTGGCATCGCCACCGAGATCGAGTCCCGCAATGAGGGAGTGCCCGAGTCCCGCCAGGTTCGCTTTCGCATGGGCATGGACCAGGGCGAGATCGCGGTGACCGACGACCGCTACTTCGGCGACGCCCTGAATATCGCCGCCCGCATTCAGGCCGTCGCCCAACCGGGTGGCCTCAGCGTGTCACATCGGGTGTATCAGGCTCTCGACGAGCCCGCCCTGCGGTTCCGATCCCGCGGGCGTCACAAGTTGAAGAACATTCCCGAGGAAGTAGCCGTCTACGAGTTCGTCGACCTCCCAGCCGACCGACCAAGCGGTTCGGGTCAGAGTTCGCTCTCTCTCGAGTCTCCAACCGTCGCCGTGCTACCAATCCATTCAGAGATGGTCGACGATTCAGTTCGCGCCACCGCCGGAATGATCCGCGGCGACCTGATTCACCGACTCGCCGCGGTGCCTCAATTGAAGGTGATCGACGCAACCGGAACGCCCGGCGAAGATCTGCAGCACGCAGCACGGTATGCAATCGAGTCGGGAGTTCACCAGGCCGGGGACAAAGTCCGCATCTACGCAACCGTGATAGACGTGACGACAATGAATGTGGTCAAGTCGCACAAGTGGACGGTCGACGTCGATTCCCTGTTTGCCCTCGCTGAGGAAATGGCCACAGAGGTTGCTCGTTCCATCGAGGTCGAGCTGATCGTCGGCGCCCCGGCCGGACTGTATGCGGATCTGGCCGACCCCGAGGCCATCGAGAAGATATATCTCGGCTGGTATCACCTGACCGCGGGGACACGCGAAGGATGGGTTCGATCTATGGAACTGTTTGAGCAGGTCGCACAATCGCACCCCGAGCAGCCCTATGGGCCCGTCCTGTCGGCATTTGCCAAATGGATGGGTGCCACCAACGGGTGGGCCGGCGACCCGGAGAAGACCCTCGAAATGGCCAGATTGCAGGCTCTTTCGGCCTTCGAATTGGGTGACCCCACCGGAATGGCAAGAACCGTCGAGGCAGCCGTTCTCATGTCCCAAGGCAAGGGCGAGGAGGCAATCGAGACCATAGAGAAGGTCGAGATCATCAGGCCGACCTGTGACGTCACGTTCGGTCTCGAAGGCAGCGTCCGCCGTTACTTGGGTCAATGGGAGAAGGCGGTGGACGCCGTCGACGTGGCGATGCGTCTCACCGGTGTGAACAAGCCCTGGTATCCAACGGTTAAAGCATGCTCACTCTTCATGGGAGGCCGCGCCGAACAGGCGGCGTCGGTTGCCGAGATGGTTCTCGAG
>JAHEDM010000186.1 GCA_024641205.1 Actinomycetes bacterium | reverse complement strand
GCAATCCCCGGGTGAGATCGGCAGGCACTCCGGCCAACAAGACCGGCGGATCGCCTCCAAATCGATGAGCGTCAAACCCCCACCCGACCTTCATGGGATCATCGCCTCGAGAATCTGCAAGTCGGCGGGATACGTGACCTTGAGATTGCCCGGGTCGCCTGAAACCCACGCCACCGATTCGCCTGCCCGCTCCAACAAACTCGCGTCGTCTGAGGCATCGCCGTCGTCGGCGGCGTGGGCGGCCCGAAGGGCGGCCGTCACGAAAGCCTGCGGCGTTTGCACGCTGATGAGGGCATCACGATCGATGGTTACCACCACCCGGTCTCTCTCGAATTGTTTGAGGGTATCGCGCACGGGGACTCCCGGCACGACCCCCGCCACGTCACCGACGGCCAGGCGCTCGAGTACTCGAACGACCAGGTCAGGACCGGCGAGAGGGCGGGCCGCGTCGTGGACGACGATCGCGGAAATCGATTTCGGAACCATGGCAAGACCGGCGGCGACCGAGTCTCGGCGCCGAGGGCCACCAGGAATCCCACCGGGGACGGACCCGACCACAACAACCTCGGACACGCCACCCTCGAGCAACGAACGGCGGGCCCAGTCCCACAAGGGCCGGCCCCGCAGCTGCAATTCGTGTTTGGGTTGGCCGTACCGGCTTCCGGTCCCCGCAGCCACAACGATCCCCCAGGCCATCATGCGATCGGACGGGCAAACAGCATGCGCCCGATGGAGGTGCGCGTCACGCTGATGATCTCGACCTCGATCTCGGTCCCGATCAAATCGGACCCCTGTTCCACAACGATCATGGTGCCGTCGTCGAGATAGCCCACCCCCTGGCCGGATTCGGAACCGGGTTTGGTGATGTCAACGCGAATCCGGTCCCCGGTCGCTACCACCGGTTTGAGCGACTCGGCCAGCGAATGGGGATTCAACACCGAGATACCGCGCGCTTCGGCCGCTTTGGCAAGATTGTGATCGGTGGTGATGAGGGTCGCATCGGCGCGCATGGCCAACGCCAGCAGTTTCGCATCGACGTCCTCGAACTCCGGCACCGTCTCCTCCAGGATGTACACCTGCGATACTTCAGAGCCCCGCATGGCTTCAATCACCTCGAGCCCTCGCCGTCCCCGCCGTCTTCTCGTCTTGTCGACCGCGTCCGCCAGTCCCTGCATCTCATCGAGGACGAATTCGGGCACCCAGACGCGGCCGGGAATAAGGCCGACGCGAGCCATTTCCAGAATCCGCCCGTCGATGGCAGCAGAAGAATCCAAGAGAAAGGCCCGCTCCGGGTGGTCCAGGCTCCGACTCACCAATGTTCCGCGACGCCGTAGCCCGGTTACCGCCAGCAGGTCGTCGGTACGTGAGGCAAAGAGACGAGTCCCGAGACTCGCCAAAACCAACACGACCAGCGAAGCGAGCGGCCACGCCACAGCCGCAGGCATGAAGAACACGATGGGAAATCCGAGGATGACCCCAATGATGAGCCCAACCACCATCCCGAACGCCCCGGCGAAGAGCTCCGGTCCTGATGACCGTTCGGCGACCCGATCCGGCATGACATCGAGGCTCTTGCGGAATCCCCGACCAAGCACGCCGCCGAGCACATAGCCAACCCCGGCGCCGAGCACGGCACCAAGCACCGGCGCCGCGTCCGCGTTGGGAACCTCCACATTCGAGCCAAGCTGGAATCCCAGAGCGGTGAGGGCCAGCGTAATGAGTAACCGGACGGCTTCGACAATCACGTCCCGAGGTTAGCTCTACGCTCGTTGATTCCCGTGGAGCGAAGCCCCGCCGGCCGGCGGCCAAAGATCAGTTTTCGTCCGGTATTTCGACCTTGGGAAGCGCCCGATCCAATTTCCTGGTCGCTTCTTCCTCATCAACATCGAGAGCAAACCGCAGCTCACTCGTAAGCGTCAAGCGAGCCTTGGAGAGCATCCGCTTCAAGGCAGGTGAGATCCCCTTGGTTTGTTGGGAGTAGGTCAGATCGCGCACAACCTCGGCCACCTGGTAAATGTCGCCCGACGTCATCTTCTCGTTCAGCACCTTGTACCAACGGCTCCAGTTGCTGCCTGCCTCCTGGGGCGGTTCCTTGAACAACGCGAATACCTTGCGGGCCTGGTTCTTGCTGATAACGGGCCGAATTGTGTCCTCGATGTTGGCGATCGGCAACAAGACCGTCAGCTGGTCGGTGGCAATCTCCAATTGGAAATAGTCCTGGCGGTTGCCTGCCACGGTCTGCTTGACCTTCTTGACAATGACCGCCGCACCGTGGTGAGGATGGACGACCTTGTCGCCGATCGAAAAGGCTGAGGCCTTGCGGGCCGGAGCAGCAGGTTGACCGGCAGCGCCCGGGGCAGGGCTCTTCTTGGTAGCCGATTTCCGGGCTGCAGTGGTCGACTTGGCCGCAGGCGCGGCCTTTGCCTTGGCCGTTCCGGTCGGCTTTTTGGCCGAGGGCCTTGCAGTGGCGGATGATTTGGCGGCCACCTTGGCAGCCGACGTCTTCTTCGCCGCCGTTTTCGCAGGTGCTGCCTTGGCGGCGGTTTCCTGCTTGGCTGCCGTAACCGGCTTCTTGGCGGCCGGTTTCTTGACAGCCGTAGCCGGTTTCTTGGTAGTCGCAGCCTTGCTACTGGTTGTGGTCTTCTTGGTCGCCATAGATCCCTGCATCGAGTCGGAGGGGCAATAGTAGTGCTTCTGCGTCCGATGGGTACCTCCGACGCGAAGAAAGTCGTCGGTCCTGAACTAGGTACTAGAGGCTGGGTACTGGGTACTCGCTATTCAGAGCTCGACCGAGTGATCCCAGGCACGAATCGTTTCGAGCATCCGGTCGAAGAGCAGACGCAACTGGGTAGCTCGGGCACGGCCGATTCCGGCGACTTCATCCAGCTCATCGACGGATGCATTCAGCATCTTTTGGAAATCCTTGAAATGCCTGACGATTCCGTCCCGCACGGCGGTTGGAAGCCGCGGTACCTGGGAGAGGAGACGCACCCCCAGCGGGCGAGTGTGGCTGTCGGGGTGGTCGAATCCGAGAGCAGCGGCGACCGCATCCGGATCGCTCAGGTCGACGGTAGGAAGGGCTTCCAGCTTCGTCAATGCCTGGTTTAGCCTCTTCGCCGTCACCGGGCGAACATAGTCCTTGATCACGAGATCCCGAAGATCATTCGTGCCGTAGAGGAGATCGGCCAGCTGCAAGCTGATGAGGCCACCCTCTCCGCCGAGCCCCACCACAACTTTTCTGATGTCCTCGCCTATGCGGCGCACGAGTTCGGCTCGTTGCACGACCTGGACCACAGCCCGGAAGGTCATGAGGTCGGCTACTTCTTCGCGCGTCAGGCGTTCCTCAGCCTCATCCAGCCTGCGGCGGAATCGTTCGAGGGTCAACAACTCCTGGTTGACCTCGGCGGCAAGGGCCGTCGGACTTTGAAGTTCGTGTTTTTCGCCACCGAGGAAGAGTGTCGCGACTCTGCGGTCCTCACTGACGGCTACTACCGGGAGCCCGGTCTGGCGGGCTACCCGTTCGGCGGTTCGGTAGCGGGCTCCCGTTTCCTGGGTGGGCACCGCAGGGTCCGGGAGCAGGTGTACGTTGACCCGCAGGATCTTCTGCCACGGGTGATCGAGGATGATCGCCCCATCCATCTTGGCAAGCTCGGCCAGCCGAGCCGGCGTGAAATCCGAGTCGGTGAGCTGGAACCCGCCGGAGCAGATGCCCTCAACCTCAGGGCCAAACCCAAGGACAATCAGCGCCCCATTCCGGTGCTGGATGATCCTCCCCAAGGCATCCCGAAGTGGGGTACCGGGCGCCAAACGCTGCAGGATCTCAAGAAGTCCGGAAGATGTCGAGGGCATCGAAAGGATCATAGTGGTCTCGTTCCTCGTTGTTCGTTCCTCCCGCGAAGTTTGCCTCTCCCGCCGGCGGGAGAGGCAACGAGCGCAGCGAGCGGAGAGGGTGGGAGCGCCCCGACCGGATGGTCGAGCGGAGACGGAGGACGACCCGTGGCTCGACCGGTTGGTCGCTTCAAGACCATTGGGGGGTCGGCCAGACGACCAACGAAGCTTTGGAAACTCAGCGACGGGGCTCGAGCTGCTCTTGCCAACCAGGGAGAGCCAGGTCGAGCGCCTCACGGATCCCGAGCCGGGTCCCCTTGTGCGGAGCGACCGAGGTGGGAATCCCCAATCGGGCGGCCTCTTCCACTCGCCGAGTCTCATGGGCTACGGCTCGCAGTTCGCCGGTGAGGCCTACTTCCCCCCAGGCGGCCAGCGGGCCAAGGGGACGGTCAAGACGTGAGGAGGCGAGCGCCAGGGCGACCGGCAGGTCGGTGGCCGGCTCGGTGAGCCTGAGCCCGCCGACCACGTTGACGTATACCTCCTGGTCGGCAAAGGAGAGCCCGGCATGTCGATCCAGGATGGCCAGCATCTGGTGAACCCGGGATGGCTCGACGCCCCGGACACTCCGCCGTGGTTGAGGAACGGTGGTAGGCGCCGCAAGCGCCTGCACCTCTACCAAAACCGGGCGTCGACCTTCGACCGTTGGGAACGCCAGAGTTCCGGGTACTGCTCCACGCCAATCGGCGAGGAAGGCTGCCGACGGGTCGGCTACCTCCCGCAGACCTTCGTGAGCCATTTCAAAGAACCCCATGAGGTGAGTGGCGCCGAAACGGTTCTTGAGGCTGCGCAGGCCTCGCAGTCCCGATTCGCTCTCCCCTTCCAGGTAGAGGACAACATCTACCATGTGTTCGAGGGTCTTCGGCCCGGCAATGCCACCGTCTTTGGTTACATGGCCAACCAGAATCGCGGCAGTTCCTGAGTCCTTGGCGTATCTCATCACGCGAGCGGCGCACTCGCGCACCTGCGTCACGGAGCCGGGGGCAGTACCCACCTCGGCGGCGATAACCGTCTGAATGGAGTCGATAATCAACAGATCCGGACGAAGCTGATCTGCAGCTCCCAGGATGTCGTCGATGTCGGCTTCAGCGAGCAGGAATATTTCGTTTCCGTCGATTTCGAGCCGCTCGGCCCGGAGACCGACCTGCTCCGCCGACTCTTCAGCGGTCGCAATGAGCACTTTTGACCCGCCTGCCGCCAGCGCCCCGGCAACCTGCAGCGCGAGCGTCGACTTACCCACCCCGGGTTCGCCGCCCAGCAGGACCACGGCGCCCGGTACAAAACCTCCTCCGAGCACCCTATCGATTTCCCCCATGCCAACGGCCACGCGAGCAACGGTCGCTCCTCCCGCCTTGGCAAGAGGAATCGGGCCGGGAGAGGTGCGCAACGGCCGGCTCGGCTTATCCGAGATCTGAACCAGACCTTCCGAAGCGCGGCATTGCGGGCAGAACCCCATCCACTTGGCGGACCGGTAGCCGCACGCAATGCAGGAATACGTCATAGGACAGGATGCTATCGGTTGCGAGTGACGAAAAAGATGGCCGTTATCATGCCGACCACGATGGCCAGCAACACAAGCGCGGCTAGAAAACCGCCCACCGTCCAACTCTCGGCCGTTCTGATCACAAAGTAACTCACGCACGTGGCACAATACCGCCGACGAGGAAGGAAGTCTCTTGACGCAGCAGACGTGCAGCAATTGCGGGGCCAATTTCGAGGATCAGCAATTCTGTCCCGATTGTGGCCAATGGGTCGATCCTCTGGACGAGACCCACTTCGAGGAGTTCTCCTTGGGAGACTCCCCGCCCGTAGATGACGACGAGCCATTAGGGGTCGTCCCGGGCGACGTTCCCATGCGCCAGCTGGTCAACTGCCCCTCCTGTGGAGCAACCAACCCTGCCCACAATCGCCATTGCGAAGAGTGTGGGGCACGCATCACCCAGAGCCCGATGCCGGT